>VXME01000121.1 GCA_009861545.1 Acidobacteriota bacterium
CCGCCCCCCCGCCCCCCCCGCGGCCCCCCCCCCCCCCCCCCCCGCCGGCGGGGGGGGGCTCGGCCCCCCGGCGCCGGGGCCGGGGCCGCGCGGCGGCCCGGTCTCGCAGGCGCCGCCGCGCTACGCCCCGCCGCGGCCGGCCCCGCCGGCTTCGGCCGGCGCGGGAGACGGCTCGGTGCCGGATCTCGCGCGGGGAGACGGCGCACCCGCAGCGCGGTATGCGGATGCGGGCGCCGGCGCCGCGCCTGCGGCCGGGCGGTTCAGGCTCGGTCCTTCGGCCGACGGCGGGGACGCGGTCGGCGTCGTCGTCACGCCCGACGACGGCGCGCACAGCCGCCTCTACGAGGGCACGCTGCTGCCGGCCGCGCTGCAGACCCAGATCCAGGGCGCGTACTCCGGTCCGATCTCGGCGCAGATCACCCGCCACGTCTATTCGCGGGACCGCCAGCGCGTGCTCGTGCCGCGGGGAACGGTCGCTCTGGGCCGGTCCGGGTCGGTCACCGGACCGTTCCAGGACCGCCTGGCGGTTTCGTTCCACCGTCTCATCTTCCCCGACGGACGGTGGGTGCGGCTCGACTTCACCGGATTGAACTCGGTCGGCGAGACCTCGCTCCGCGATCAGGTCAACCGGCACTACGTCAGCACGTTCGGCACCGCCGGGGCCATAGGGCTGCTGGCCGGGCTGTCCACCGCCGGGCAGGGGTCGCAATTGATGGGAACGATGTCCCAGCAGATGGCGAACCTGTCGCTGCAACTGCTCTCCCACTACATGAACCGGCGTCCCGAGGTAACGATCCGCGCCGGCCACCGCGTCAACATCCGGCTCACCTCCGACGTAATCGTCCCCGACTACGCGGCGTGGGAGCCCCGCTGAGCGGGACGCTCGGCCGGCCGCGCGTCGCTATCCTTCCGCCTGCCGCACGGCGCGGCAGGAAGGGGGATGTCTCGTGACCAGCTCGGATCGGGTTTCGGTGCGCGCGCGTGCGGCGCGCCTCGTCCTTGCGGCCGGGGTCAGGCCGCCGCGCCGGCCGGGGTTGCAGCGCCCGGCGCGCCGCCTGCTTGCCGCGGCGCTCGTCGTCTGCGCCGCCGCCGCCTCGGTGCGTCCGCTGCACGCGCAGTTCTTCGACCCGGCAGCCGTTGCGGTGGCACAGCAGATGGGGGCGCTGGTGGCCGAGACGATCGCGCTCAAGCGTCTCGTCGAGAACCAGCGCGACCAGGCGCGGGCGCACGTGCTCGGCAAGCTGGCGCCGCTGACCGGACGCCTGACGACGGTCTTCGACTCCATCGACCGCTCGATGGCGTTCGTCTACTCGCCGTACCTGAATCCGCCGGCGAGTCCGGATCCGATTCCGACGCGTCCGGTCAATCAGGTCGTCCGCCCCTGCGCGGCCGGGGCGTCGTGGAACGTGGACGATCCGGACCAGGCGTTCTGCCTGGAGCCCGTGCTCGCCGAGACGGCGATCGAGCGCGTGCACGCCCGGCTCGACGCGGCGTACGGCGCCGCCGCCGAGGCGCTCTACGGCACCACCCGCATCAGCGTGGACCCGGCCACGCGTGTCGTCACCGTCCAGCAGACCAACGCCGCGCAGCTGCCGGCGCACGTCGTCGAGCTGCGCGCGGCCCATGACGACAGCGTCCGCGCCCGCGGCCGGCTGCTTCGCGAATCGGACGAGGCGAACGTCGAGGAGACCGCCGGGCGGCGCGCCGCGGTGGCCGGCGCCTACAAGATCCTCGAGGAATGGCGCGGCTGCGAGAACGTCACGCCCGGCTCGCCGGCCGGCGGCGCCCTGCCGCCCTGCATGACGACGCCGGACGGCGCCTCTCCCGCCGGCCTCGGCGAGACCTTCGACGTGCCCGACGGCGCCGGCGGCACCGTCGCGGTGACGGGTACCGAGGGGATGCTGCAGCACGTCCGCGAGCAGTTGCGCTTCGTGACCGAACGGATGCCCGACGCCGATGCGTCCCACACGCAGATGCAGACGATGCTGACCCAGATCGCGGTCATGCAGGGCCGGCTCCGCGCGGCGCAGCTCGAGTTGACCGCCGCCGCCGTCGAGTCCGCCGAACAGTCGCGCGTGCGCGCCGAGGCGGCCCAGCGCCGCTACCAGGAGCGCGCCGTGCACGCAATCGACTGCCTGCACGGCGAGGGCGTCTTCGGCGGCATCGCGGCCAGCCCGTTCAACGTTTACCTCCCGGACGAGACGGGCTCGGGCGGCAACGGCCGCTGCATCCCCGTCGCTGACGACACCGACCAGGTGCTGCAGGCGATGATGAACAGCGACCGGGTCTTCGCCACCTTTACCCCGTAGCGTGGTTCCGATGGGAAGGGTGTGCGCGATGCGTATCCGGCCGCTCGTCGTTCTCCTGGTCGCCGGGGTGGGCCTGCTTGCCCTTCCGGGGCGCGCCGATGCCCAGTGGCAGGCGGTCCTCGACAAGCTCGTCCTGACCATCAACAACGTCGTCGACACGTGGGAGAAGCATGCGCGGATAATCGAGGACAGGACGAACCTGGCCGGTGGCCTGATCGCCAACTTCTCCGTGCTCAACTCCGGGTTCGCCTCCTTCGGCGGGGGCCGGCGTCCCTACCGGATGGCGGACCTCTTCTATCACCACGCCCCCGACCCGGCGTGCTACCGCCGCACGGCCGCCCAGGTGGGCGCGTGCAACGTGGTGCGTGCCTTCGTTCCCGCGCCGGTGCGCGAAGTGCGCTGGCGCATACCGTTCTACCAGGGGCAGGTCCAGCGCCTGCGGCACCTCGGGTACGAGGACGCCGTGCGTATTGGCTGGAACGGGCTGGTCACGGCCCTGGACAGCCCGTCGAGCCAGGTGCTGCGGGACGTCTACGACCGCTGGCGCAACGGCGAGCACCTGTACCGCCGGCTGCGCGAGAACTACCATCGCTCGCGCTGGACCGCCCGGCGGGTGCTCGCGACCGTCGAGGCGGGCCGCACCGCCGCGCATCAGTTCGTCTCCGTCGATCCGCCGGCGGCCGCGTCGGCGGCCACCGGCCGGTTCCTGGTGCCCGGCGGACTCGCCGCCGTCGGCAACGCCTCGCCGTGTTTGCCGGGCGCCGGGGACCCGCCGCCGACGGTTCTGCTCCAGGCCCTGCGGGCCGACTGCAACCCGAACCCCGACGCGAATCTCGTCTACGGCGGCCCGGGCGACGACGGCCATCATCTCTCCGAGACCGAGGCGCTGACGATTCGCGTGGCCGCCGCGATCGCGGACACCCTGCAGCTCGCCGCGCAACTCGAGATGGCGGCGCTGGCCCAGGAGGAGGCGTTGCGCCATGCGGATCTGGCCGTCGACCTCGGCCGCCGCGCCAAGAGCGCCCGGATGGAGCGCGTCGAGCGCGGCTCGACCGCTCCGGGGCCCTGCGGCGCCCTCACCCACGCGTACTACAACGAGTGCCAGGCCGGTAGCCTTACCGCCACGGACGGGACCACACTTGCCAACGTCGACCCGGACGCCCTGTTCCGCGCGCAGCTCGCTCTCGGCGGGTAGGGCCATCGTTCGCCTCGGCCGGCGTGCGGGGTCCCGTCCGTCCCCGGTCGCCCGCGCCGCCGCGGCCCTCGCGTGCGGCTTCCTGCTCGTGCCGGCCGCCGCCCACGCGCAGGGGACCGGCACCTCGGTCGCGCCGCTGCCCGATCTGGCACCCGTGCCGCCCGGTTCCCTGAACACGCCCGCGGCGTTCTCCGACTGCCTGCGGCGCGACGACCCGACCGACGTCAACGATCCGAGGCATCCGGCCCGCGGTCCCGGCTTCGCCTCCATCAGCTCGCCCAGGCGCTTCCTCCAGAACGCGCAGATGTGCGCGGCGGCCTTCGGGGCGGCCTACATCGCGCCGACCTATGCGCTGCCCATCCTGGCGAGCCTGCTCGTGATTCTCGTCGTCTGGACCGGTGTCCAGATCATGTTCTCCGGCCGCTGGGACGTCACCGAGGTGATCAGCACCGTGCTGCTGGCCGGCTTTCCCGTGATGATCCTGTCCACCTATGGCGGCACCGGGACCGGCGGCGCCGCGATCTGGGGCGACGAGTCGCTGCCGCGGCTGGTCGGCTCGCTCGGCGAGGACTTCTCCGACAACATGGTCCGCACCGCCTGGGCCCGCGCTCAGGGGGTCGTCCAGTCCGGTTTCCGGCTGCTCAGCGCGAGCGCCTCGGCCGAGGACCACGAGGAAGCGACCGAGTCGGAGGACACCGACGACCCGGGCTTCGTCGAGGGTTGGCTGCAGAGGTTCGTCTACCTCGTCTTCTTCGTCCTGCTCGTGGCGATCGGGCTGCTGCCCATGCTGGTCGCCTACTTCTCGTACCTGTGGGGTTATCTGAGCCTCATCGTGGCCACGCTGGTCGGCCCGGTCTTCGTGCCCTGGATTCTGCTGCCGCAGACCAACTTCATCTTCTGGGGCTGGCTGCGCGCCCTCGTCTCGTCGACCGTCCAGCTGATGGTCGGCGGCGCGGTATTCGCGCTGGTCGTCTCGTTGATGATTGCGCCGTTCGAGCGCTACGTGAACCGCCTCGACCAGATGCAGCGTACGACCGGCGACCAGTCCCTGCCGGGGATGCTGCTCGACGGCGGCTCGATGATCTTCGAGCTGCTGCCGCTGGCGGTGGTCTCCTGGCTCGCCGCCGGCAAGGTCTCCGAGCTGACCGCCATGATCCTCAGCGGCGGCTCGATGCCGTCGTCCGGCCTGTCGGGACGTGCCGAGGCGCTGCAGTCCAACGTGCGCAAGGCGGGCACCGCCGGCCTCGGCGCCGCCCACGGCGCCGCCCGAGGCTACGGCTACGCGCGGGACCGGGGACGCGCCGTGATGAGCGTCCTGACGAGGGGCGGGAAGTGATCGGGGCCCGGCGCCGGCGGCTCGCCCTGGCCGGGCTCCTGCTCGCCGCCGCGCCGGCACCGGTGGCGGCGCAGGACTTCGGCGATTGCCTCGCCGAGCCCGGCCGCTTCCTGGCCGAGACCGAGCAGGCCGTCGCCGACCGGCCTGCCGGGTGGTTCGGCGATCCCCGCCGGGCGCTCACCGACGCCTACCAGTGCGCGCTCGTCCACGCCGAGAACGAGGTGGTCCCCGAGGTGCGCGGGTGGTTCCTCGGTCTGACCATCGTGCTGGTCGTCTGGACCGGCATCCAGATCCAGTTCGGCTGGTTCGACATCGGCCGGCTCGTCTCGGTGGTCATGCTGCTCGGCTTGGCCTGGTTCGTATTCGAGAACTACTACTCGCCCACCCCTGTGCTCGGCGGCAACAACCGGGGCTTCGCCCACTTCATCGTCCAGGGGGGCCAGGTCATCGGCGACGACCTGATCGCGTCGGCCGACGACGTGTTCCTGGAGGCGGTTCGCGCCGCGCGCCGCGATCTGAATACCGAGACCCGCACGGCCGATAGCATCTTCAGTTCCCGCGCGGCCGGGGTCGCCTTCGCGGCGACCGTGCTCGCAGGGGCCGGCGTCGGCGCCGGCGCGGGCGGCAAGGTGGGCGCCGGGGCCGGCACCTTCGTCGGCGGGCCCGTCGGCACGCTGGTCGGCGCGGTGGGCGGCGCCGTGGCCGGCGGCGTCACCGGCGCCGCGCTGGCCGCATGGAGCGCGTGGCAGGTGTCCGAGGACTGGTTCGCCTACCAGATGCGCATCTTCATGGTCACCTCCATCAAGTGGCTCGGCCTGCTGGCGATGTGGCTCATCTACTGGATGATCATGGCTCAGTACCTCTGGGGCATGGCGTCGCTCTCGCTGCTGTCGCTGATCGGCCCGATCTTCATCCCCTTCATTCTGCTGCCGCAGAGCGACTGGCTGTTCTGGGGCTGGCTGAAGGCGCTCATCCAGGCGACCTTCCACATGATCACGTCCGCCGCGCTCTACGCCGTCGTCGCCGTCGTGCTGGTCACGCCGCTGGAGCGCTTGCGCCACCTGCCGCTCCCGGCCGATCCGGGCGGCGCGGCCGGCGTGGCCGAGTTCTCGCTGTCGCTGCTGCTGGGCGGCTTCCCCACCCTGGTCATGAGCTTTCTCGCCGCGCTGCAGGTCGGCTCCCTGTCGGGCGCGCTGCTGTCGGGCGGCGCCCTGCCCGGGGCCGGGCTCGCCGGGCGTGTCGGCCAGGCCCTGGCCGGCGCCCGGGCGGCGACCTCGCGCTTCATCCCGCAGCCCGCTCAAATGAGCGGCGAGGCGGGGCTGGCCATCGAGGCCGCCAAGAGGCGCGCCGGCGCCACGGGCGCCGCGGCGGGAGGCGCCGGGAGCGGCGCCGGATGGACCGGCAGCACGGTTGCGCAGCGCACCGCGCGCGAGTTGGCTTCCACCCGCGCCCTGCGGCAGATGTACCGCCAGGCGGGCCAGGCTTCGAGCGCCGAGCGGGAGCTCGCCGTCTATCGCCAGTGGGGCGAGCGCATCGGCCGTTTCCAGCGGCTCGAGCACAAGGCCATCACCGAGGGCAGGGATCCGTTCTCGGTCGGTCAGCGCAAGCTCTAGGGTTTCGTCGTCATGGGCCGACGCCGGGATGTGTCGGCGGATTTGGACGTTCGCTTCTTGTCGGGGGAGGCATCATCCGTGGCTGACTCTGGGACAACAGGCGTTCTGACGGAACTGACGGCCGCCGCCGAGCGCGACGGCTACCTCACCCTGGACGACGTGGCACAGGCGCTGGGGACCGATGTCCGCGACGAGGCGGTCGTCCACATGGTGTCGGAGCTGGTGGTGGCGGGCGTCGAGGTGGCGGGCGACGACCTGTCGGCCGACGTCGGCCGGATCGCCCCGGCCGCCGCCCGCGGTCTCGATCCGACGCGCGCCTACTACCGCGAGATTGGCCGGCGGAGCTTGCTCGACAAGGAGGGCGAGGTGCGGCTCGCCCGGCGCATCAGCCGCGCCGACGCCCAGGTCGTGCGCGCGCTCAGCCGCAGCATCGTCGCCGCGTCCTGGATCCGCGATCTCGTTCGGACGGTCTTCACTTCCGAGCGCTCGGTGTGGCGGGTGGTGGATCCGCCGGGGCTGGAGCCCACGGCGGACGATGCCGCCGAGGCCCGCGAGCGCCTGCGCGTCGGCATCGTGGTGCTCGAGGCCCAACTTCGCGGGTTCGACAGGCTGTCCGCCCGCCTCGCGCGCCGGCGCGCCGGCCGCCGTTCGGTGTCCGGTCCGGAGCTGCGCCTGCTCCATCGGGCCCGCGTGCGCGTCTCGCGGGCGGTGCGTGCCCTGCGACCCGCGCGGGCCGTCTGGTCGCGCGCCGGCGATCAGGTGGAGCTGGCGTGGCACCGGTGGATGACCTCCCGGGCCGTGCACTTGCGGTTCGACGGCCCAGGGCGTTCCCTCGGGCGCGTGCTCGTCGAGCGGCGCGATCCGCGGCTGGCGCCCAAGGGCATTCCCGACCCGCCGGAAGTCCTGCTGGTGCTGCGCCGGCGTCATCAGGCCGCCGCCCGGGCGGGCCGGGTCGCGCGCGCCGCGCTGATGGAGGCGAATCTCCGGCTCGTCGTCAAGCTCGCCCATCGCTGGCACCGGCCCGCTTCCGGGCTCATGCTCTCGGACCTCGTGCAGGAAGGGAACATCGGCCTGATGCGGGCCGTCGAGAAGTTCGACGCCACCAAGGGCTTCAAGTTCTCCACCTACGCCACCTGGTGGATCCGGCAGGCGATCACGCGCGCGCTCATGGAGCAGTCGCGCACGGTGCGGGTTCCCGGCCATCTGCAGGAAGCCGCCCAGAGGGTCCGCAACGCCGAGCTCGAGCTCGGCCGGCAACTCGACCGCCCGCCCTCGGCGGCGGAGGTCTCGACCTACGCGTCGCTCTCCGAGGACATGGTCGAGCGCATCGTCCATGTGCCGCAGGGGGAGCAATCGCTCGACGAGCCGCTGCGCAACAACAGCTTCGAGGACTCCGATACGGTCGGCACCCGGATCGAGGACCCGGCATCGCCGGATCCGCAGGCGTCGACCGAGGCGCTGGAGCTGCGCGCGGCGGTGGACACGGTGCTCGAAGCGGCGCTCACGTCCCGCGAGCGGCGCGTCGTGCTGCGGCGCTTCGGCCTCGACCGCCGGCAAGTCTCCAAGCCCCTGGAGAAGGAGCTCGGTGTCAGCCGCGACGACCTTCGGCGGTTGGAGTCGAGCGCGATGGAGAAGCTCCGCCACCCGGCGGTTTTGCGCCGTCTGGCTCCCTACAGGGAGCTACTGCCTGTCCCCCGGGCATGACTGCCCCGCTGCTCGTCCGGACTTGCTCTTCTTGAACGGGCCGCCCGTGTCCGTACCAGCATCCCGGCGCTTCCGATCCCCTTGTGGGATCCGACTGTACCGGCCGGTCGGAGGCCGTCGGTAGACTTCCGGCGCATCGCCCTCGGTGCGGGGGCTTGGTCGGGTTCGGTCGCCAAGGGGATGGTGGGGTCGTGCCGCCTACGACACATGCCGAGGAGTTTTCCGACATTTTGTCGGAGTCGATTCACGCCGGGCGCTGGTTCCGCGCGATGACGGTGTTCCTCGCGCTGGTGACCCTGATACTGGTCGTCGCGGTCGTCCTCCTGCTGTCCGAGCCGGCCCCGGCGCCGCTCGTCGTGCGCGTCGACGAGGTGGGGCGCGCCGAGGTGGTCGACTACAACGTCGACCGCGCGACGGCGGATCAGGGCGATCCGGTGGTTCCCTACTTCCTCACGACGTTCGTCACGAACCACTATGCGCGGCGGCACGGGCTCGGCGCCGAGCGCTGGCAGCTCAGCCACCACTTCCTGACCCCGCAACTGTCCCAGGAGGCGCTGGCCCGCGATCGGGCCGAGCTGACCGAATTCGTCGCGTCGGCGGGCCAGCTCCCCGAGCAGCACGTCGAGAACATCTCGGTGCGGATCATTCCGCAGCCGGAGCCGCCCTTCCGCGCGGAGGTCTTCTTCGATCGGGTAGAGCGCTTCTACGAGACCGAGATCGGCCGGGTCGGCGTCATTCTGTCGCTGCAGTTCGTCTTCGCCGACAGCGTGCCTCCCGAGTCGGTCCTGATCAACCCGCTGGGAATCGTCATCACGTACCTGGAGTCCGAGGAGGCGGTGGTCGGAGCTGCGCCGTCTCCCTGATCAACGGCGGCCGCAATGTCCGTTCCCTTCGCCTCTCCCTATCTCGACCCGGACCGCAGGCCGCCGACGGTGGAGCCGGCACGCGTGCAGGCGCTTTGCGACGAGGGCGTCGAGCCCCTGCAGGCCCGCTTCGCGGCGCTCGTGATGCATCTGGGCGGGCTGTTCATGCGCGATCACGTCGACGAGTGGCTCTCGCGCCACTGGAAGACGTTTCCGGACAAGGGCGACGAGCGCAAACGCGAATCGTTCCGGATGCACTTCCTGCAGCCTCTGTACCAGCCTGTCGGTCGGCGCAAGGCGCTTGCCGTCACGCGCTGCCTGCCGGGGAAGGTGGTGGAGCCCCGGTACGGGCACTTCTGCTCGCGCCACTTCTACGGGGTCCTCGGGCTGCCGCACTGCCGCTACGCGCGCAACGACGACGAGCGGTCCGACAGGCGCGTGCAGCGGCTGCTCGCGTTCGACTACATGGTCGAGCACCCGGAGTACACCTGGTACTGCCTCTCGCAGGCGCGCGAGGCGCTCTTTCGCTCGCTGCGGCTGCCCGAGTCGGTCCTGCCGGCGCGCGACTACCGCGGCCGCCACAATGCGGCCCCCACGGTTCGCGTGCCGTTCGTGCACCACGTTCCGGTGGGGGTGGGCGACTGGAACGTGGTGTTCGTCGTTCCGTTTCCGCATGCCGGCGGCGGCTCGCTGCCGCAGGTCTGCAGGACCCATCGCCGCCTGTGGCAGGCGCTTCGCGCCCGGGGGTTTCGGGTCACGGTCGTCGTCGCGGTCAAGGACAACACGCCGCTGCCGAACCTGATTCAGGGGCAGGGCCCGACGCGGGCCGACGAGGAAGCGCTCGTCTACGGCGTCTGGCGCTACGTGTTGCAGCTTGCCGTCGAGTTCCGGGACGCGGAAATCCTCGCCGCGCAAGGCGGGACCGACGGCGTACGCCGTTCCTACGAGAACGCGCTCCGCCGCGTCGATCGGCTCGTCAAGGCCGTTCCGGCCGCGCCGATGGAGATCCGGCACCACGTGAGCCGGTGCGTGGCGAACGCGCCCTACTCCGAACTGCGGGGGGCGGGCTCGTGAGCCGCAGCCTGCCGTCGCAACTCTCGGCGGCGGTCATCGTCGGGATGGCCTCGTGGCTGATCGAGCCGTTGCCGGCACCGGACCCGGACGCGCATCCGATTCTGGTGATCGTCAGGGCGCAGTCGCCGGTCCTCTACGGGAGCTTCCGGTTCCTGTCGGTGGTCGGTCCGGCTTTCGTCTTCTTCATCGCCCTGCGGGTGGCGCAGGCGGTCATAAGCGTCTGGATGCAGCGGCTCGTCGACATGCGGACGCGCGGGAAGCTGCCGCCCTGGCCGTTGGACCCGCACGACGAGGGTCCCGCCGTGGTCATCGGCGAGGTGCATCACAAGACCCGCTACGGCGAGGCCTCTCATCCGAAGTGGTGCGTCATCCCGGAGAAGGGGCTCTACACGGGCCTGGCGATCTTCGGCGCGGTGGGGACAGGCAAGACCACCTCGTGCATGCGGCCTTTCACCCGCCAGCTTCTCCACTGGCAGAAGGACAGTCCGGAAAAGCGCTGCGCGATGCTGCTGCTGGAGGTCAAGGGCGACTTCTGCTACCAGGTCCAGGAGATGCTCGAGGAGTGCGGCCGGATGGACGACTACATGGAGATCACGCTGGCCGAGAACGGCTGGCAGTGGAACCCGATGCACGCTCCCTGGATCGACAGCTACTCGCTCGCCTACACGGTGGCCTCGGTGATGACCCAGTTGTGGGGCAAGGGAAAGGAACCCTTCTGGCAGCAGTCCTACGTGAACCTGATGCGGTGGATCATCGAGATCCACCGCTCGTTCCCCGACCCGTGGTTCACGTTCGCGGACATCTATCACGCGATGCTCGACCAGGAGGCCCTGGGAGAGCTCGTCAGCCGCAACCACCGGCAGACGTACGACAAGTACGCCTTCACGGTCGAGATCGAGGAGCACCTGTTCGTCAAGCACGAGCAACGCATCAAGCGGATTCGAGTCACGCGCGCCGATGTCGAAGAGGCCGCCCGGCTGCCGCCGAAGCCGGACGGGACCCTTCCCTACACCCCGTCCGCCGGTCTGCTTGCGGACGGGGCCGACGAGGGGTCCCTCGACTTGCCCGACTGGGAGCTGGCGCGCGGGCGCTACGTCGCCAAGCTCAACGACGTCGAGTTCAACGCGCTCGGGTGGGAGCTGTCCAAGGAGCCGGAGACCGTCGCGTTCAGCCAACAGAAGGTCAGCGCTCCGAGCGGCGCCGAGCTGCTCCTGACGAAGGAGATCGGCATCTGGTACCACACCGAGTGGCTGCGCCTGGACCAGAAGCTGCGCTCGTCGATCATCGCGGGCCTGTCCGTGTTTCTCGGAATCTTCGTGGTGCCCGAGACGGCCGGCATCTTCTGTCCGCGGAAGCCGTCGGAGATGACGCCGGCCGAACGCGAGCGCCTGCTGCCGCCTCTCGACGAGCTGATCGAGTCCGGGAGGGTGCTGGCGCTGAACATGCCGAGCGGGGCCAATCCCGCGCTGGCCCGCACCGCCGGCGTGATGCTCAAGCAGGCGTGGCTCAGCACGCTGCTGCTGCGCCCGAAGCGGATGCGGGAGGACGAGGCCCGCGTCAGGGAGAAGGGCGGCGACCCGTTCTACTGGCGGCCGGCGGTCTTCGTCTGCGACGAGTACCAGGCCTTCGTGACCAGCGGCGAGGACGACCCGGGCGGGGACGAGAAGGCGTTCGCACTGACGCGCCAATCGCGCTGCATCCCGATCGTCGCCACGCAGTCGATTACGTCGCTGAAGGCCGTCCTCGGCGAGGGCGAGGCATGGCGGGCGCTGCTGCAGACGCTGCGCTCGCGGATCTTCTTCTCGCTCGGCGACGACTTCTCCCAGAAGACCGCCTCCGACCTGCTCGGCCAGGTCAACCGGATGCGCGCGTCGTTCTCCCTGAGCGAGAACACCGGGAGAGCCTTCGCCTCATTGCTCACCGGCAAGGTCGGCGGCGGCACGGCGTCGGCCGGGATCTCGAAGTCCTACTCCGAGAAGCGCGAGCCGCTGTTCCACCCGCGCGATCTGAGCCTGCTCGACACCTGTCAGGCCGTGTGCCAGATCTTCGACGGGCGGAGGGTGCGCGACGCGCACCGGGTCTACCTGAAGCCCGACTTCCTGCCGCGCGATCTGCCCTACTTCCGGGCGCGAGAGCGGGGCGATCTCTGAGCCGGCCAGCCCGGCCGGCCCGCGGCCGCTAGCCTTCCGTCGTTCGGGCGCCTTCGCCGGGTCGGTCTCGTGCTCACACTGGTTCACTCGCAGATCGCGGTCGCGAATCTGACGTCGTACTTCCCGCCGTTGGCCCCGCTCCTCGAGGACGACGCGGTCACCGAGATCATGGTGGTCAGCGGCAAGCACGGCGTGCTGGTCTTCTACGAGCGGCTGGGCCAACTCCACGAGACCGACTACGGCAAGCAGTCCCTGCGCGACGTCGAGGGGTTGATCATGGCGATCACCCGCCCGCTGGGGAAGAACGCCAACAAGATGCCGCTGGTCGACGCGCGTCTGGCGGACGGCTCGCGCGTGGCGCTGTGCGTCCAGCCGGCGACGCCCTATCCGTGCGTCACCATCCGGCGGTTCTCGAAGACCGAGTTCACGGCGCAGGACCTGGTGCGCATGGGTTCGCTGCCGCAGCCCGTGCTGGACGTGGTGGCCGAGGCGCTGCGCGGGCGTGGCAACGTGCTCGTCGCCGGCGGGACCGGGAGCGGCAAGACGACGCTGCTCAATGCGCTCATCCAGCTCTTTCCCGACGAGGACCGCATCCTCGTCGTCGAGGACACGATCGAGCTGCGCGTCTCGCAGCGCAACTGCGTCCGCCTCGAGGCCCGCGACCTGGGCAGCTACCAGCTCACCGCTCGCGACATGGTCAAGCACGCGTTGAGGCACAGGCCGGATCACATCGTCATCGGGGAGATCCGCGGCGAGGAGGCGCAGGACGTCCTGCAGGCGCTCAACACCGGGCACGGCGGGAGCCTGACGACCATCCACGCCAACAACGCCGTCGACGCGCTCGTCCGGCTGGCGTCGTGCGCCGCGCAGGCCGGCGACGCCTTGCCCTGGGACATCGTGTGCAAGTCGGTGGGCATGGCCTTCTCCTACGTCGTGCACCAGGAGCGGCTGCCGGGGGGCGGGCGCGGGGTCACCGAGCTGATTCGGGTCGGGGACTACGACCGCAAGACCGGGGGCTGGGAAACCGAGTCGGTGTGGCGGCGGCCGGAGGCCGGACGCCGCGTCCGGACCCCGCTTCCGCCCCGGGCGGCGCACCTGGATCCGGTGCGCGGCCCGGTGGCCGTGCCGGTCGGGGGCGAGCCTACCGGCGTCGACATCCATGATCCGGCGACGGTGCCGCCGCCCGCGCGGCACGGCGAGCCGTCGCCGATCGTGATGAACCGCTGGCCCCGGAGGAAGGTCCACCGGCTCTCCCAGGTGCCGGAGAACACGGGTGTGGTGCCCGCGGAACCGCCGGTGCGGGTGGTTCTGCCGGGGGACGGCCTCGCCGTTTCCGGCTCGGCCGGCGACAAGGGCGCCGGGGGCGGCCGGGCCAGTGGGCCGGCAGGCGAGCAGGCCGATGCCTGACGATGGTTCCCGGCGTCCGCGTCGAGTGGACGACGTGTTCGTCCTGCCGGACGGCCGGCCGGTGGATCCGGGCGCGTACGGGATCGGAGAGACAGATCTGCCTCCCGACCTCGATGCTGGCGATGTGCCGGCCGGCGGGCGGCTGCGACTACCGGCGTTCGGCATCGAGGACGATCCCGAGGCTGCGGAGACCGAGGCTGCGGCGCGTCCGCTTCGCGTGGATCTGACATCTCAGGCGCGCGGTCGGTCTCGCGCGCGGCCGGCGCGGGCCGTGCGCCCGTCACGTGCCGACGGCGGGCCGGCGGCCGCGGCCGGGGTCTCGGACGGCACCGCCCGGCACACGGTCGACTCGGCCGCGGACGGCGGCGTAGCCGGCCGGGTCCTGTTCGACGGAGCGCGCGCCGAGCCGGTTGCGGGCGGTTCGCTTGGCCGCCCAGGCTCGGGCGTTGCGCAGTGGCGCGGCACTGCCCCGCCGCAGTCGCCGCCCGGCCGCGAGCGGGTGGTGTTCGCGGGGTCCCGGTGCGCTGGGCGGGACCGGAGGGGATCCCGGTTCGTGTTCGCAGGCGCGCGGCGGCCGGGTGTATCCGCCCGAGCAGCGGGCTTTCGCCTGTTCGTCGGCCGCCGGTCCCGCACGGCCGTCGCTGGCGAGCTCGGTGCTTGCTTCCTGGGCGCGCGCCAGCTGGACGCACGCGGCTGCGGCGGTGCGCCGTCACTGTTCGTCGGCGCGCGCCGGCGTCGGGGATGGTCATTCGCCGGGGCGCGTATCCCGCTCCGCTCTCGGCTCGCGGGCGCTCGGCGCCGCTGCCCGGCGCGCTCGGGCGCCGCCTACGTCTTTTCCGGATGCAAGCGGCACCGGCATCCGGCCGCGGCGGCGGCTCTGTCCGTCGCGGTTTCCTTCGCGGGCGCCCGCCTGGATCGTGTCCGGAACGAGCCGCCGGTGGGCTTCCTCGGCGCACGGGCGGGCCCGGTCCAGGGTCTGGGCGGTGACCGGCTGCGGGCCTCGCCCGCAACGGCGTCCGATTTCCTTCCGGACGAAGAAGTCGTCCGCGACGAGGTTGACATGGGTGAACCGAAGCCGAGCCCTCTCAAATTGGATCCGGCGCGGCAGATACCGGGCGTCGCCGCGGGGGCGACGACGATTCTCTCGCCCGACCAGGTCCAGGCGGCGGACGAGCAGGAGGCGCACGGCTCGAGAGGCGGGACTCCGGAGCAGGCGTCCGGGAACCCGCCCGGCGGCGGAGGGGCTGGCCGGGCGGAATCTGATGTTGGTCCCGGGCCGGGCGGGTCCGGCGCTCCCCCGGCGCATCGGCCGCCCCGTTCGGCGGAGACGGCTGCGGGATGCGGGACGCCGTCCTCGCCGGAGCCTTCTCGCAGCGGGCAGGAGAGGCCGGACGGGCGGCAGTACCAGGAACGCCGGACCGCCTTCGCGCGGGCTGGGTTCGTCGCCACCGCATCCTCGGACGCGGGCGGCGCGAAGCCGCCTCGGCTCGGCGCCGAGGCCGCAGGCAGCCTGCAGCACGCGCTGGGATTCGTGCGGGAGGGCGATCCCGTCGATCCCGATCTCGAGGCCGAGCTCTACGAGGAACTCCGCTCGGTGGGAGTGAACCCAAGGCTCTACGTCGGCCAACTGGCCGAGATCACCGACGCCCAGCGCCGGGGCGGCGTCAACGCATACGAGTTGCAGTACATGTTCGCGGACGCCCTGCAGCAGCTCCAGGCGCTGGTCAAGCGCGCGGCGGCGAGCTCGGACCTGCGGCTGCGCGAAGCCGAGGATCTCGGCCCGCAGGTCTTCAAGGTGGTGCGGTTCCTGCGCACCTCGGCCGAGCATCTCAACGAGAAGCTGAGCGCTCTCGACACCACCGTCGATGCCAAGCGCGAGCAGTTGCTGCAGGCCTTCCACAACGACGTGCAGTCGCTGCTCGGCGACGTCAGTCGGATGGACGAGCTGCTGCGGGGCAGCGAGAAGCTGGTGCTCGAGCGCGTCGACGCCTTCGGTGCCGGGATGCAGGCCAGGATCGTCGAGTACCTCGCGAAGGTCGAGTCGGCGACCGAGGGCCTGCACAAGAAGCTGCACGCGTTCGTGGCGTTCCTCTCGGACAAGGAGACCGATGTCGCACAGCTGAAGTCGGACATCGAGCGGTTCAAGGCCGGCTTCGGCCGTCTCACGGATCAGGCCGACGCGCTCAAGAAGGTGGTCGACTCGGCGAGGTCGACGGTTCAATGGACGGCGGTTGGCGCTGCTCTGGCTGGCGGCCTGTTGGGCGCCGCTGTCGGAGCCTTCCTCGCGGTCACTCTCTGGCTGGTGCTGCAGGGCGTGGGAAGCCAGCCCTGAACGCGAACCGGTCCTGCATCGCTCTCGCGTTTCGCCTGGGCCGGTCGATTAACCGCTCTGCCGGCAGCAGCTTCGGGTCTGTGGGCCGGTATACCGTTCTTGTCGTCAGGGCGACTATCTCGGCCGAAACGTGCTCATCGAGATCGATAACGTTCAGCAGACCTTCCCTGGTCTGTCTCCACGGTCGGAGTACATGGTGCCGGGCGAGTTCGAGTGGATGTACTCGTGTTGGTTGATCCGCATGTCTCCCTGCGACGATAGCGTTTCCCTTCAGATCGTCACGACCCGGTGACGCCGCCCTTACCTTTGTCGCTGTATCACTGGGGCGAGCAGGCGGAAGCCCGCAACGGAACGCTCCGGCCCGAGGGGCACGCTGCACTCGCCCAGGGCTGACGGCTGGATGCCGATTCCGGGCGCCGACGCTCGCGGGGAGAAATGCTGTTTCAATTCTGGAACGGTTCGAACCGGATCAAGTCATCGCGGTACTGCACATATCGGTCTTACGTGGCTACGGCTTTTTTCCGACGTTGATGATTATGGCCTTTGGGGTCTTGTGTCGTAGCTGTTCTGTCCGGAGCGGTCGGCAGGGAATGCCCGCAGCCGTGAGTGCCTCGCTTAGGGTCCGTAGCGCAGCGCCCGCGGCGTCGTTATCAGGTCCGACGAACGCCGTCACGCCGGAGTCGTGGGACGTTCCGGCCGTGTTCCCGGCGGCTTCGACGACGATATCGCCGATCTGCGCCGGCACTCTCAGCCATCCGGCGGACTTCAGCAAGACGTCAAGAGATCGAAGCAGTGCCAACGCCTCCGGGTCACTAAACACAGAGAAGCCGAAATGTTGTCCGGCGAACTCCTGCAGCGCGGCGATGATCTTCTCTTGATCCTCCGGCGCCATGGTCCTCGGCTCGGTGAGCTTCGCAAGCTCAAGCCGTGCCTGTGAGGCGACGGCATTCGCCTCAGCGGCGCGGGCTTCGGCGGCGGCGACTTGGGACTCCAACTCGGCTCGCGCACGGCGCTCGGATTCCGCGATCCTCATGGCCTCGGCGGCTTCGGCTTGCGCCGCGGCAATCTGCTTGGTGGACTCGGTCCGGTACGTCTCCAACTCGCGGTCCTTGGCGGCGTTAACCCGCGCAGACAAGTGGTAGATCGCCAACGTCGCGACGGCGGCGATCGCCACGCACACTATGTAGGCTATGTTCGACCACTGTAGGAGCTTCTCGAGGGTCAAGTGACTTCCCTTCGACAGACTCTCCGCCCAGAATTCCGTCCTCGACTAGCCCATCTCGCGGGAATTCACGGGACCCGCGAAGGCATCGCCGGCCTCGTACCGCTTCACCGTACGCACCCCGGCTACCGGCTTCAGCGCCAGCAACTCGCGTAGGCCCCCGCTGGTCGGAGATGCCTGCCGATCAACCGTACCCGGCAGCCGTAGCGGCGTCAACGCCTGCGTGCGCATCGACGAGCTGAGCTACTTGAGCGTAGAAGCCGACACAACATGCTGCTGAACTCGTACGGCGTCATGGGCGTGTACGGGGTTGCCCATCCGTCCCGCCGTCGGTTACGTCAGCCCGTAGCCGGCGTCCGGGAAGAGCTCCTCCAGCTCGGCGTCGTTCAGGTAACGGTCCCGGTCGGAAGCCACGCAGCGTCGGCGACGATGGCGACCACAATCCGGTCGGAGAACTCCCGCCGCCGGTGGTCCTCCAGGCAGCGCCCCATCTCCCCCACGGTCGGATGCCGATGCCGGCAACACCCGCACTCCCGCCCGAGCGCCGGCTCGAGACCGAGCGGTCGGAGATCGAGGCGACCGCCACGCGCGAGTTGAAGGTGCCTGGCGAGAGCTTGAGAGCCCGTCGCCGGGAGCGCGCTACGTACCATCGAAGCCGATACGGCGGCGGCGAGCGGGCGGATGCGCGGGATGCTCCTGCACGCGTGGTCCGGCCGCTGGCGATCGGCCTGAGCCTCTCAGCGGCCGGAGCTGGCGGCGTGCACTTGCTGTGGACGGCCATCGAGTGGAGCGTCGAGACGTTGGCCGCGTTGAACGTGGACATCGAGCAGGCCCGCCAGACGCTGACCGAGATCGGGAGACGACCTGGGGCCGGGAGCTGCGGGAGCTCGACGGGGCGCGGTTCGTGGTGCTGCCGGCTGGCACGCCGGACCGTCCGTTCTGGACCGTGGGCGGGCGACCTGCGTTGAAGCTGTCGAGCGAGTGAAGGACGTCTGACCGCGTTAGAACGGCAGTTGACGAGAGCCTTGCGGGAGTTGTCCGCGCAGTACGAGCGGGAGCGGACGCAGCACGCCGCGCAGATCGCGACCTTGCAGCGGCAAGTCGAGCAGTTCGGCGGTGACGTGAGGCGCTTGATCGCGGACTACAGGGCGCTCGCGGAGACGTTGCGCGGGCGCTGGAACTGATGCGCCAGCCCGGCCGACACCGCGGGCCGGAGCGGGACCATGGTCCGAGCCGCTAAGCTACCTCATCCTTCCGGCGTCACCTCCCGAGACGCCGCCCGCCGCGAATCGCGCAGCTGTCGGTTGAGGTCTTCCGGAATCTCAACACGTACGAATTCCACAGAGTCGGGAACTCGGCCCTTCTCAACCTCTTTCTCCCATTGGGCATACATATCCTGCTCGGTCAGGAGAACCAGCTTCCGCTCGACTTCTGTGAGGAGCAGGAAGTAGATGTCGGAGCGGATCTTGTGCATCTTGCCGCTGCCCGACCTACCGGTGGCAGTCTTATAGCCACTCGTCGATATGACGGCGACGATCCTGTGATCGGCACTGACTGCGTCGAAATCGAAGACTCCGCCGGGGGTCAAGCGAACCCGCTCGCGGGAGCACGGTTGCCCGTACTGCGCTCGCATCCATTCTCGCCTTACCCAATCCTCCACCGTCAATTGCGCGCTTGTATCTGCCATCCGATGTCATCCCGAACAATCCAGCGCAACACCCCGCCGTTCAGAGATTCCCGGCCCATGATATCTCCGACGAGGTTTGAACCAGCCGCACCCGATTCAGTGGGTTGGCGCTGCGCGCGCTCATCGCTCGTGCACCGATCCGTCACCCGTAGCGTAGACGACCCGGCCGTGCGCGCGTAGGCGGCCTCGACCTTGTTCTGGACGACGTGAGCCAGCGCCGCCTCGATGACCTCGCGCGGGTGGTCCGTCTCCTCGGCTGATGGGGTGGACGCCTCCTCTCAACGGCATCGCAATGTGCCAAGGTGGAGCTGTCATGACGCACCACCTGCAGGAGGAGGCATCCAATGGGAGACGCTACCATCATCGGAATCGATCTGGCGAAACGCAGTTTTCAGCTTCACGGCGCCCGGGCGGACGGGTCGGTTGCCTTCCGCAGGAAGCTGAGCCGGGGCAAGGTGCTCGGCTTCGTAGCGTCGCAGCCGCGATGCGTCGTGGCGATGGAGGCCTGTGGGAGCTCGCACTACTGGGGCCGTGAGATTGGGAAGCTCGGTCATGAGGTGAAGCTGGTTCCGCCGCTCTACGTCAAGCCGTTCGTGAAACGGCAGAAGAACGACGCGACTGACGCGGAAGCGATCTGCGAGGCGGCGTCGCGGCCGACGATGCGCTTCGTGGCGGTGAAGACGCAGGCGCAGCAGTCTCGGGGCATGCTGTTCCGCACGCGCGATCTGCTGGTTCGACAGCGCACCCAGACGATCAACGCGCTGCGAGGACATTTTGCCGAGTTCGGTGTCGTCGCGCCGCGGGGGCCGGCTCATGTGGAGCGGCTGGCGGAAGCAATTGAAGATGCCGATTCGGGACTGCCAGGCCCGGTTCGGGAGTTGGGTGCGCTGTTGCTGGTTCAGGTTGCTGAGCTCGACGAGAAGATCGGGGAGCTGGAGAAGGAACTGCGTGCGCGCGCGCGAGAAGACGAACAGACGGTGCGCTTGATGAGCATCCCGGGAATCGGACCGCTGTGCGCGATGGCGATCCAGGCCTTCGCGCCGCCGATGGAGAGCTTCCGGCGTGGGCGGGACTTCGCGGCCTGGCTGGGTCTGGTTCCCCGGCAGAGCTCGACCGGCGGGAAGTCGAAGCTGGGGAAGATATCGAAGATGGGTCAGCGCGACCTCCGGCGGCTGTTGGTCTCCGGTGCGATGGCGACAGTCGCTTGGACGGTGCGGCGCGGCACGAAGGACCCCTGGTTGGCCCGGATGCTGGCGCGCAAGCCGCGCATGCTGGTCGCGGTGGCGTTGGCCAACCGCATGGCGCGCATCGCCTGGGCGCTGCTGACGAAGAACGAACACTACCGCTCGCCGGCCGTCACCGCCTGAGTAGACGAAGCCGGTGCGTCGCCGTTGGGGGGAATGCGCGCAGGTCGGAGGATGGTAAGGGCAAACGGTCAACGAGACGGGGTCGGGAGAACCAGAGACTGGGCGAGTGCCTTCGAGCACAGTCGGCCGATTTTGGACTCGACCCGCGTATCTCCATACGGGCCCGCGGCGCGTGAGATGCCGCAATCAATGAGGCCGGACACACGACAGCACCTGACCGCATGCAGTGAACCATCCGAAGAAACGAGCTCTCCCGAGACAGGTGTGAATGCGTTGCGGCGCACCGAAGACCTTCGCGTCGTTCGAGGGCATCTACCTCGCGCACGGTCGCCCGCGGCTGTCAAGCCGCTTCGCGGCTCCTGCGCTCCGCTCCGGCCCGTGCGGGTGACTGCCGCGACCGACCGTGCGGGAAGCCTTGCGGGGCCAGCCAACAAGCTGGCCCCTCGTTCAACGGAAGCAGGCCCGGGGCCTCGAGTGCCGCTCCGTTGTCGCGGAGAACCCGTGCAGCAGACTCGCAGGCGCAGAACCAGGAAACGCAGAAAGGACTTGCATTTCCGGAGGCGTCCACACAGGCCCAGTCCCGGAACGAAGACCGGAAACCGTGCGGCACGGCGACGATTTCGTGGTGCTGGAGCATTCTCGGCAGCGTCGACGTCGCTATCGGCCTCCCGCTCCGCATGGGGAACACCAACTGGCGCGGGCCGTCGCCGAGTTGCCGCGCCACATCGAGGATCTCCAGCGCCTGCCCACAGAGCGGAACCTGGTGCTGTCGCCTCGCCTTCATCCGCTCCGCAGAGATCGTCCACACGGCACCGGCAGCGTCGACTTCGTCCAACGTCGCCAGCCGCCGGTCGCTACCTTTCTCTGGCCGCGTTCCGTGAGCGCGGTGAGGCAGGGCAGCGATGGTCGAGACCCGCGTCAGTCCGGACTTCGCGGACCAGGCGGTGCGCCTGGCCGGCACCAAGCGCGCGCTCGCCTCGGCGGCGATGATGGACTTGCGGATGCAGCTGGCGGCGCAGCGCGATCGCCGTGCGCTCGACGACTTCGGCACGTTCGCGCTGGCGCGACCAGTCCGCGTGGCGGCGCTTCTCGAGAACCGCCCGGATCCGCTTGTGCTGGCGGCTGTGGCCGGCGACCGCGCCATGCGCAATCTCGCCGGGCTCTCCGGGCGGGGCACCGAGGGCGAGAAGCTCAAGTTCGCTACGACGCTCGAAGGCCTGGCCGCGAAGACGGCTCGGGATCACCTGGAGCTGTGCAGGACCGATCCGGCCGCCGCGCGCCGTCTCGAGGCGCGGTGGGCGAGGCAGCGCCAGCCCTACCGCAGCGGGTTCCTCGGTGAGGCCCTCCAGGCGATGGAGGCGACCTACGGCACGGCGTGCACCGTCGCGCAGGATCAGTCGCAGGGTCGCCGGCCGCTGATCACACCGCCGCCGGGATGGTCCCCGACGGGGGTGATGGGGAAGGCCCGGAGTGCGCTGCCCGACCTCAAGAAAGCGCGGGCCGAATCGCTCGTCGACACGGCGATGCCGGAGCGATGGAACGTGCGCCGGGGTCTTCGGCACCAGGGTCTGGACCGCCTCCGGACCCGGTTCGTCGCCCGCGGCGGCGTCGGGCGCGCCGAGCAGCTCGCGCGCCGTTCGCTGGTGCGCGTTCCCCTCGGCAGGCCGTGGATGCGTCGCCGCCTCGCGGCGAGCATGCGCAAGGGGCCCGGGGCGATGCGGTCGTTCCTGGCGCGCGTCGCCTCGAACCCGCGCCGCGCGGCGACGCTCATCAGGATGCGGATCGATCCGGTCCTGGTGGCCGCGGCCATCGGTCCGAAGGCGGTCGAGGCGCTGGTCTCCGGGCGGCCCGTGCCCGAAGCCGGCAACCTCGGGAAGCTCTGCGAGCAGCTGGTGCGGCGCGATCGCGAGCGCCTGGTCGACGCCTGCCACGCCGGGTCGCCCGCGCACCGGGAGCGGATGCTGGGCGGCGCCGGGTCGCCCGGGTTTCGCGGCGAGGTCCGGGACTTCGTCAACCGGGTGATGGACGCGGCCCCGCACGCCGCCGAGCGCGCCGAGGACTGGCGCGACCATCTGTACGGAGACAAGGCCGGCGACGTCTACGCGGCGTGGCAGGCGCGACGGCGCGGCCTCGCCGAGGGGGAGCGCCCGGAGGCGCTCGACCCGGAGGTCGGCGAGCGGCTTCGACACGCGAGGAACGTGCCGGATCCTGGCGACAACGCTAATTCGTACGACACCAGCGACTGGTCGGGGGACAGCCAGGAGACCGTTGACGAGGAAGCGGTCGACGAGGATCGCGGTACCGCGGGCCGGAAACCGCTCCGCGCCGATGATGAGGCGCTGCCGTCGCGGATGGAGATTCCGTCGAGCCTGCTGCGGAAGACATCGCCGGGGCCGGATCGGCCGGCGCTGGAGCCCGACGGCGCGTACCGCTGGAAGGTGGAGGGCGATCCCTACATCGGGAGCGTGGAGCGCCGGCTCGACGGCCACTACGTCGTTCACTTCAGGCCGGGGGCTGCCGAGCAGCTCGCTGCGCTCGGCGCCGGCGAGGACGTCAAGCTGGCGTCGAGGGTCGCGTCGACGGCGCACGAGCGCCTGCTCGATCAGGAACACCAGCGCAAGGACAGCCGCGGCGCGTACGAGCGGGTGGGCGTCGACGAGGCCACCCTGGCCGCGCTCGAGACGGGGCGCTCGACGATCGATCAGCTCCGCGAGCACCCCGGCCCGGCCGAGGCCGCCGTGGTCCGCTACGACGACGAGGGCAACCAGCGTCACCACGTGCAGACGGGGATCGACGGCCAGCGCCTGCGCCAGTGGCAGGAGGACCACCGGCAGTACTCCCCCGCGTTCGTCGCGGCAGGCGACGCCGAGCGTGCCGCGTGCAGCGTGCCGCCCGATGCCGAGGGGGTCTGGATTACCCGCACGGTGTCGCGAAAGGTGCAGCCATTCGACGCGCAGGGCCGCATCGACGACAGGGCCGATCCGGTGACGGTCCGCCAGGTTGTCGCCGAGAAGGTCTATCACGTCAGCGAGCTCCGGGCCGGGGACGGATCGCTGCCGGCCGAGCACTTCGACCTGCCCGCCGGGCGGCAGATCACCGATCGCTGGAACGGTCCGGACAAGGCGGGCCGGGGCGCCGTCTTCGATGCAGAGGACCTCGTCCTCGGGGCCGGCGCCGGGTTCAGCGATGCGCGCGGCGCAGGTCCGCTCGACTCGTACAAGAAGGACTCGATGCTGATCGAGCGTGCGGGCGAGCCGGCGGACCCGAGTCCGCGGGCGAAGGCCGCAGGGGCGGGCGCCACCGTCCGGGCGGTGGCCGAGGCCGGGCTGGACCGGGGACTGGCCAAGGGCGACCGCCGCGCGAGTATCGACGAGCGTCTGGCCGGAGAAGGTTGGGAGCGCCGTCTGTTGGTCCAGGTTGCCGCCGAGCGCATGGCCTCGAAGGTGAATCTGGCGTACGCGCCGCCGGCGACGGCGGACGCCCCGGAGGAGCGCCGCGAGTGGGTCCGCCAGATGCGCGCCAACCCGAAGCTCTACCGCGACATCGTCACGCGGGCCGAGAAGCTCGCCGACAACATCGTCAGGCGAACGCTCGAGCACCCGGAGTTCGATCGCAAGCCGGATCGGTACGAGCCGCCGCCGGACCGCAGCGGCGGCGCGGCTGCGGATCGAGGACGCGATGCCGCGCGCGAGCGCGGCGAAGGCCCCGAGCGGTAGCCGTCTTTCCCTGCGTTGTTCTGGAGGATTCCATGCGCATGTCTCTTCTGGCGTCTGTCGTCGTCGTGCTGGCCTCACCGGCCTGGGGCCAGCTGGGGTCTCCGGACCCGAACTACGTGGGTCCGTTCTTCTGGGCCCAGCCCCAGGGCGAGCGCCCGGGCAACCACTGGAGCGTTCCCGTGATGCGCTCCTGGGAGGATGACTATTCGAGGGCCACGTCCTTCCCGGATCGGATCTGGAACACGAGGCAGGTCGGCGACGCTCCGCCGAACGATGCCGGTTTCGGTCCGGGCGACTCGCCGCACACCGATCCGGAGTACGGCCCCTACGGCCTGCAGACCGTGCAATACCTGCTGGACTGGTGGCAGGGGACCACCTACCGGAGCACGACGACGGCGCCGGCCGGGTGGTCCGAGACTCTCTGGGGCGGGTTCGGGTTCGCCCCGCGCGGGGACCGCGCGGACGTCGCACCGTCGGCCGACGGCCGCAGCGCAGGGCTTCCGGAGGGCTTCGTGGGCAACCCGGGGGCGTGCGCGGCGCGCGCCATCGCGGACATGTTCGGGTCCGGGGTCCCGTGGCGGTCGCACTTCAAGGACGCGCGGGGCGGCTCGGTCGACGATTCGCGGCGCTGCCTGTCGCAGAGCTCGCTGCATCGTCTTCGCCTCAACACGGAGCTGCGCTACGAGCCGCTGCTGAGAGACTTCGCCGATCCCTACGTGACGGCGCGCTACAAGCCCGTCTGGGACGGGTGGATCATTCCCGCAGACCTGCTGATCCCGGCGCTGATCTTTCCGCCCGACTACCAGCGGTCCCCCTGGTTCCGGCGGATGGACATCCTGTTGCAGGGGATGAACTGGTCGCAGGGCACGCGGGCCGTGCCGGCCGGCTGGAACGCCGCAGCCGGGGTCTACGGCGCCGGCGGCAGTCAGGCGTCGACCTACGCGGAGCGCTACCTTCCGTGGCTCAACGCCAACGCCTCGGGCGATTGGGCGGACTTCAATCCGTTCACGCCGCGGGACGCCGAGGGGCGGCGGCTCGACGGGCGCGTCATGCGGATCTACGACGGGGTCGCCCGCGGCGGCCCCGAGCAGTTGCGGGGCTGGGGACCGACGAACATCAACGGCGCCGCCTCTTCCAGCTGGGATCCGTCGCTCCCGTCCTATGCCAGCGTCGGCAGCATCGAAGCCGGCGGCGTTCGTGTGCCCGAGGCGGGCATCCGCGAGCGCCGGATGGCCCCGGCAGGCGGCGCGACGGTGCGGGAATACGGCGGCCCTGTCCCCTTGCCGAGGGCCGGAGCCGCGTTCTGGACGCAGTGGAACACGCCCATCTACCAGTGCACCTGGTACGTGGCCCTGGTCGACCAGGCGCTGCCGCACAAGGCGGCTGCCAAGGCTGACGACTGGGAAGCGCGGTACTGGGCGGCGCGGGCCCGCTGGGAGGAACTGGTCGCCAACGCGCCGACGCCGATGACACCGGAATACCAGGCGCGCATCGACGCGGCGCGGGAGGAAATGGAGTACCAGGGCGGGGTGTGGCAGGGATGGGAAACGATCCTGGCCTATCGGGAGGGCACGCAGCCGGATCTCGAGAGCGCGCTCGGCGGCGCGCGGTACGCGGTCGCCGGTCCGGCGCGAACGCTGAACTTCGGCACCTCGGCGTGCAGCGTGGGCATCCACACGCTGACCACGGTGCGCCACAGCCCGGTTCTCGCCAGCGGCCCGCATGGGCCGCTCGACACGCTGCAGTCCGACGGGTCGCGCACGGCGCAGGGAGCCGGACTCCCCCGCTACTACCACCCGGAGCGCGCGGTCGGCGGCTTCACCACCTCGGTCACTCCGCGAGCGCGGGCGGCGCATGCCGCCGGCCTCGGCGCCCCGTATCCGGCCGGCATCCACGAGTGGTCCTGGACGCACGGCGTGGCCGGTGCCGGGGCGGTCCGGTCGCTGGCGTGCGGGGCGCCCTACGAGCGCTTCTATGCACAGCGCGTCCGCGCCTTGCGTCCGGATGCCGGCGCGATGCTCTACGAGGGGCTCGGCGATGCCGGCAACCTCAGCGACTCGCCGCATCCGTGGAACGCCGGGGTGGCGACGGCCTGGGACTCGACACGCGAGGTGGCGTCGATGCGGCCGGAGCGCTCCGCTCCGGAGGGGCGCTACGTCGACGGCGCCCAGGAGGACTGGGACTGGCGCAACCCGAACATGGCGGTTCAGCAGGCCGATATCGGCATGCAGGATGCGACGTACCACCGCACTACGAGCGGCGACCTCGATCCGGACGGCAACCTGATCACCTGGAGTACGGACGCGAGCCGCCGCGCCACCGACTACGAGGCCACGCCGGGACCGATGGACGTCAACCTGGGGTTCACGGCTGCGCTCGAGACGGGCGTGCCCGAGGTCGACTACCGGCTCGCCGGCGCGCCCGCCCACGGGAGCGCGGGGCTTCGGTTCCGCGAGCACTACACGGGCGTCGCCCCCGGCACGGCCGTATACACGCCGCCGTCGACGACCGTGCTTCCCGACGAGGAGGACGTCGACTTCTCCGGTCCGGTTCGGTACCTCGGGGCCATGCGCGCCCCCGGTGTCGGCGGGTGCACGCTCGTCTGGCACGGCGAGGTCGACTTTGAGGACGCCCGGCATGCGGCCGCGGTCGACGATCCGGGCATGGCGCTGACCCGGACCGTGTGTTTCATCAGCGAGACGTCGCGCCCGCTGGCCGATTGTCCGAGTCGATAGGGTTTCCGGTTCAACGTTAGCCCGTCGATCAGGCCTGTCTTCATGCCGCTCACGAGCGCTGTGTGAGCCTGGCTGCCGAGCGTGCGTCGCCTCACGCCGTCCACGACACGGCGGCCATGCCTGCTCCAGGGCTTGTCATGACGCGCAACTGGTCGGCTCTACTCGTGGCGCGCCGACGCGGGCGCGCATGCCAGCCTCCTTCGCCCGCCGGGTCGTCGCTTCCGCCCGGTATGCTTGCCTGCGTAGGCGATGGCGACAATCGCGATGGCAGAACCTTCCTCCCCGGGCAGGGTCGACGCGAGCGGGTTGACCAGTGTCTCGCGCGCCCTGGAGGCCCTCCGGCCTTCTCAGCGCGTGTACGTCGTCGATCCGGACGCGCTGGTTCCACGGCGCGTCACGCGCGAGCAAGCCCGCCGGATGCTTGCCGACGTCGGTCGGCGGAACTCCGCCGCCATCGTCACCTGCCGGGTCCGTGGGCCCAACCTGTTCATCTCGACGCTCGAATGGGTCGGCGACACCTCGATGCCGGCCGTGCCGAAGGCTCCGTAGCTGCTGCGGCCGACCGGGCGGAACGAACTGTCGAACCTGGCGGACGCACATGCATCAGGTCCCGAGGCGTTCAGCTCGAGCGCGGCTCCCGCCGGACCCGAGGCCGTTCGTGGGTCGGGTGCAACCCTCTCACGGCTTGACTCGAACGTCTCTCTGGCAATCGCATGCCGTGCCGCCGCCCCTGAGGCCTCGGCGTTCGGGAGCAGCAACCGCACGGTTGCTGTAAACGCAGGTCAATTGACCGGATGGGAGCAATCTCTCCGGGTGCACGATACGCGGGCTGTTGAGGACCCGGTCCGTTGCTCGCGGCGCTCTTCTGGTGATTGCGCTCCGCATGCGGATGCGGGACGCTGCTTGGGCGGCGGCCCGGAACGGGCCGCCGCCGTCTCGCGGTTGGGATCCGTCACACGGGCAGGTTCCTCTCGTGGGCGTGCGGAGGGCCGCCGGCGTCGGGCGGCATCGAGGCGGATGCGCTCCGAACGTACTCGCCGACGATGGTGTGCTCGATGCGCGGTTCCCCTTCGTCGGGCGTGTACTCGCGCCAGGTCACGGGTCCGTTGACCGTGATGAGCTCGCCCTTCTCGCACCGTTCGAGGCGGTCCATCTGCGCGGGCGCGAAACACACCACGGTGAGCCATTCGGTGAATCGGTCGCGCTCCTCGGCGGGAATCGACGAGGCGGCCATGTTCACGGCCAAGCGGGCGCGGACGATCTCGCCGCCTGATCGCGTCTGCCTGCGTTCCGGCTTGTTCCCGAGGTTGCCGCGGTACGTGGCGTCGCAGTTGCGCGGTATCGAGCCGGGAGATGGGATATCGCTGCTCACTGTTCTTCCTCCTGTAGGCGTCGGCGGTCTTGCGGCCTCGCCAGAGCCTTCGAGCCGGACCACGGCGGGGCGTTTCGGGACAGTCTATTGGCCGGTCGTCGGTTGACCGGGCTCACCGTCGAGGCCGGCGGCGGCCGTGTCCTAGGGACGAGATCGTCCTTGCGCCGGGGCGTTGCGCGACGGCGGATCCGGTCTTTCGGTCCCAAGCCCGACGCACGATGCGTGGCAGCTCGTGTCCCGTGGCACAGAGTGGCGTCGTGGCGTTCGCCGCCGCGTTCAAGTTCTCGTCTACGGGCACCCGCTCCCCCGTCGTCGGGTGAATGGCTGCGACGGGCGTGCGGCCCGGTCCGCACTCGTAGGCAACCGTGTGGTCGACCGCGTAGCGCGTGCAGGTCTCGTCCTCCCACGCGTCCCGCCCGGCGATGGCCTCGGCGCAGAGGTACACCCGCACCCGCGTGCGTCCTGTCCTCGGGTCGTGCCGGACACTGTGGACGCGTACCCGGGTGTCCGGCCCTCTCCTGTTCATGGGGATTCTCTCGCGCTCGTGTTCGTGCGCGGCGGTCGAACGGCAGGTACGTGGAAGAGGTCAACGGCGGCGACGCGTCCCCGGCCGCCCCACCGCTCGTAACCTTCGCGCGGCCGGGTGGTCAGTTTGCGTTGCTCAGCAACGCGCACTGCGCCGCCGCTTCCTGTACGGCCGCCGGACTGACCTCGGCACGGCCGGCCAGATCCGCGATGGTGCGCGCGAGGCGGATCACGCGCGTCTGCTGCTCGCTGCCGGAGCGGTCGCCTGTGCGTGCCGCCGCCGCTTCGGCGCTCCGGCTCAGCTCCGCCCGTTCTGCCAGCACGCGGGGCGGTACGTTGCCGTTCAGCGCGCCGCGGGCGCCATAGCGTTCGGCCTGAGCGTCGCGCGCGCGCCGGACGCGTGCGGCGACCGCAGCCGACGTCTCCCCTGCCACGCGGTTGTGCGCCGCCCACAGGGTCGTACCTTCGACCCTGGCCGCGATCTGGAACGTCCGGTGGTAGCGGCAAGATGAAAAGGGACCCCGCGGCAATCTGAAAAGGGACCCCCT
>VXME01000122.1 GCA_009861545.1 Acidobacteriota bacterium
CCTGTAACTCCACCACCAACAGTGACTTATCAGCGATCGGCCTGGAAACTTCCGTCAGACGGCGCACGTTGTGCGCCGAGACGCCGCCCCAGCGCAGGACCTGTTCGCAAACCGCCACCGCATCCTCAGTGTTTCGTCGTTCCACGGCGCTTCGGAGATCATGCCGAAGACGGTCGAGTCGCTCCGTGGTCTCTCGCCATGACTTGCCCCGCCAGGAGTACTGCCCGAACGCGTCTGCCAAACCGCAACAGGACCACCCATCGTCAGTCTTGCGATTGACGTAGCTGTGCTCCCACCCGGACGACGGACGAAAGTGGGCCGCTATCCACTTGGACAGTTCCTCTACGTCGGGGTCGCCGAGAAACGAGTCCTTCGTCGTCCGACGTATGGCCACACGAGCCTTCCTGCCTGCTGCCGCCACGGGCTACTCTCGGGGACTCCCGGTGAAGAACGCCGCGTGCACGAGCGTCCCGTTCAGCGTCAGGGCGTGACCGGAGACTCGATCGTCGGCCACACGCTGCTCGACGCCCAGCCCCACGCCCGGCGTCTCCTGCGCGCGCGCCGAAGCGAAGCGGCGGACGACCTCGAGGACCGCCGTGGCGGACGGCTTTCCCGTCGCGACCGGCGACTCGAGGAGATTCGACCGGATGAGCCCGCCCCAGTGGGCGGCCAGCAGGTGCGGTGCGCCGAACAGGTCCATCGCCGTCACCCGGCGGCCGTGGACGACGACGATGCCGCACTGGCCGGGAAGCGGCCCGCGGGCGGCCAGCTTCTCGATGGTCGCGGCGCGCGACGGCTGGCCGCTGTGCGCCGCCTGTTTCATGTCCGCCGCCGCCGCGGTGGCCGACTGCACGGATGCGCGGTTCAGCATCTCGTCGACTTCGCGCCAGACGGCTCCCTGATCGCCTTCTCGCGAGCCGCTGTCGCGCATGGACGCGGCGACGCCGGCGTTCTTGCGGGCGCGCACGCGAGTCGCCGTGAACGCCTCGTCGCGCCGCGCCGCCCGGCGGCGGCCCCAGCGGCCCCGCTCGAGGCAGGAGACCGGGATCTCCAGATCCCGCAGGGCCGGCACCAGCACGGTCACGTTGACGGCGCGGTTCTGCTTGGCCCCGAGGAAGTGCTCGCCCTCGACGACGAGCACCGGCTTGTCGCCCGGGTTGCGCACCCGCAGCGCGTTCACGGACGGTTCGTCCAGCTCGTCCACGACCAGCCCGGAGCCATCGCCGGTCTCGATGGCCGGCAGGCCGTTGGTCGCCAGGTACACGGGGAAGAACGACACCCCCAGACGGGTGATGGGCCAGCCGATCGCCGCGGCGTCGAGACTCGGTACGTTCATGGTCACCTCGAATCGTTATTGTTTGAGTGACAATATTAGGACTCGCGCTTGATTTTGTCAAGGCCACAATATATTTTCACCGCGTGGCCCTCCGCAGCAGCTACGACTACCACCCCGGCGACTACCCGCGCTTCGCCGTCACGGTGGACCTGGCGGTCTTCACCATCCGGGACGACGCGCTGCAGGTGCTGCTGATCGAACGGGGCGAAGAACCGTTCCTGGGCGCCTGGGCGCTGCCGGGCGGTTTCGTGCGGCCCGACGAGGATCTGGACGCGGCTGCAGCGCGGGAGCTTGCAGAGGAAACCGGACTGCGCGCGAGCCCCTCGCACCTGGAACAGCTCGGCAGTTACGGGACTCCGGACAGGGACCCGCGCATGCGGGTGGTCACCGTCGCCTACTGGGCCATCTACGCCGATCTGCCGCTATTGCGCGGTGGCGGGGATGCCGCCGCCGCGGCCGTGACCCCGGTCGAGGAGATCGAGCGCGGCCGCGTTCGCCTCGCGTTCGACCACGAACGGATCGTGCGGGACGCCGTCGAGCGGACCCGCGCGAAGCTCGAGTACACGGCCCTCGCCGCCAGGTTCTGCCCCCCGGAGTTCACGATCGGCCAGCTTCGCCGCGTTTACGAAGCGGTCTGGAACACGCGCCTCGATCCGGGGAACTTCCAGCGCAACGTCCAGGAGAGCGGCGCGTTCGAGAAGCGCATCGAGGCCGCGTCGGCGCCGCGGGCTCGTCCCGGGCGCCCGGCGGCGCTCTGGTCGGTCAGCGAATCGACCGTTCTCGACGACCGGCCCGCGATACCCTTGGACCGTCCGCCGGCGAAACGGAGACGAGCGGCGGTGCGCAAGCCGCCAAAGGAAGGGAAGGACTAATCCCAGATGACTGGCCATGCGAACGAGTGACGCGACCGAACGCGCCCGCGGCCTGATGGTCGGCATCGCGGCGGCAATCTCCTCGGAATCGTCCAGGAGGGATCACCGAAGCGTCGGAAATCGCGTGGAGCGGATCGCGGGCCGGCAACGGGGCAGCGATGCGCTGCGCGCCCATCGCGAGCACCGATACCCGGTTGACCTCAGCTCGCGACCGACGTCGTCAGCCCCCGGATCGTCTGCCGGGACGAGCACGCCTGGGCAGTTCCTCGACGATGGCCACGTCGCCGACTGCGGTAATGCGGGCAATGAACGGCCCGGGTCGTCGGCAGAGGCGTCGGATGCGTGGAAGCGCCTTGACGAGCACCGCCGCCTGCTCTTCTCCCGACAAGTCGGCTGCGGTGAGCAGGAAGGCCTGGACCCTCGCATTCATGAGCGCCTGACGCTCCAGCGGGCGGCGTCGGATGTTGCGGTCCTTCGAGAGAAACGCCCATCCTCGTGCGCCTACGGCGGTCAGGAGCGTTTCGTCGTCGGTGCTGGAATCGAAGTGATCCGTGAGCACCTGAACGGTCGCGCCGGCGTGTCGCAGGGCTTCAGGGACGAGCCGCGTTCCGAGGTTGTGATCGACAAGGAAGACGGGCTCAGGCTGCCTTGAGGCTGAGCTCGCATCGGATCGCTTCCTCGATTTCCGCCGCCGTTCGCCCATAGTCCTGAACCAGATCCGTGATGGAATCCCCCGCCTTGTAGCGGTCTGCCACCTCCGCGGTCGAGACACGCGATCCGACGATCACGGCCCTTCCGAACGCGACGGCCGGATCAATGGCGATGGTGCGAGGCTGGCTTTCCGCTGCATGCCGATCCCGTGGGCTCTTGCGCGTGAAGAGAAAGAGCCTGGTGGCGATCCCGGCCGTGTTGCGCTCGATCCGATCCAGGTGTACGTCGAGCAGCTCCAGCATCGAGGTCTGCCCTTGGTGGCCGGCGTCGATCAGTTGGTCGAGGCGGCGAACGAGAATCGTCTTCCCGTCCGTCTGCATCTGTTCGTCGATCAGCGGGCGAGCCACGCCGAGCTTCGTCTGCAGATAGTCCAGCGCGTTTCTGATCACACGCATCCGAACGCCGTGCACGTGCCGGAGGGCTGCCAAAACGTGCAGTTCGAGCATGTTCTCGAACGACAGGAGGTACTGCGAGGCATCGGCGATGCCTACTAGCGGACGCAGGCGCCTGCCGCCAGGATCGCTATGGTCGGAGACCCAATCGTGGAGCGTCCGGTGAGGAATCTTGAGGTATCTTGACGCCTCGGCTTTGGTATAGGCCGGAATCGAGTGGGGCTGCCTAGACCCGGCACGACGTCTGTACCGCGTCGCTGTTGCCACCAGTCTCCCCCTGTCGCGCGAGAATCCTATCCCGAGTACCAGACTACGACAAGTCTCCAGATCGCCGGGCTGCGGGCGGATTCCGCGCCGGTCGCCGCCGACCGAGCGTGGTTGGATCGCTGTCTGAACCGGCCCACCGGCGGACAACCCTCACCCGACCGCGAGCGATGCGTTCCGGACGTCGGTGACCAGCATGTGCGCCGGCGTGTGGGTGATCGCGAGGGGCGGGCGCGCCGCGCGCAGCGCCACCTGCGGGGTCACGCCGCAGGCCCAGAAGACGGGCAGCTCGCCGGATGCGACGACGGGATCGTCGCCCTGCCACGCGCGCTCGATGTCGTCGATCCCGATGCGTTCCGGCATGCCGAGATGGATCGGCGCGCCGTGCACCCGCGGGTACCGGCTCGTGATCTGCACCGCCCTGATGGCGTCCGCCGGCGCGAAGGGCCGCATCGACACCACCAGTCGGCTGCGGAATCGGCCGGCCGGCGCGCATTCGAGGTTGGTCAGGTACATCGGGACCACGCTGCCGTCGTTCCAGTGCCGGAGCGGGAGACCGGCATCGACCAGCGCTTCCTCGAACGAGAAGGAGCAGCCGAGCGCGAACGCCACGAAGTCGTCCCGCCAGAGGGCGCCGATGCTCGCGACGTCGCTATCGTGCTCCCCGTTGCGGAAAATCCGGTAGCTCGGGAGATCGGTGCGCAGGTCGAGGTCTTCGGCAAGTTCCGGAAGCCGTGGACGGCCCGGCTCGGACATCGCGAGCAACGGACAGGGCTTGGGATTCCGCTGGCAGAAACGGGCGAACTCGTCGGCGTAGGCCGCCGGCAGCACGGCAATGTTGGCCTGGACGTAGCCCGGGGCGAGTCCGCCCGTCTGGCCGCGATGCCGACCGGCGCGGATGCGACGCCGGACCTCGACGGGGTCCGCGGCGTTCCAGTCGAGGGCGGTGGTGCGGATGGCGAAGGACCTCCAGCGGGCTAGGAGTCTGCGCCGCAGAAAACAGATGCGACAATTGTAGGCGCGAGCCGACGACGGAAGGACTCGATGTCGACCACATTCCGCCCCTACGCGCCGGACCAGTCGCTGCTGTTGCCGCCCGACGTGCGGGAGTGGCTTCCCGAGGGCCACTTGGCGCATCACGTCAGCGATCTGGTGGACGGTCTGGACCTGACGGCGTTCTACGTCCCGTACGAGTGGAAATGGCAAGTTGAAAAGGGACCCCCGTGGCAACGTGAAAAGGGACCCCCA
>VXME01000123.1 GCA_009861545.1 Acidobacteriota bacterium
TCTCGGCGCTCTCCACCGTGGGCGCCCTGTATCTGGCCGCGGCGCCGCCCGGCACCAACACGCGCGCGCTGTTCAACGCGCTGCTCGCGTGGGGGCTCTCGATGTCCGTGGTCGGCGCAGCGCTCTGCTGGATTCTGTTCGCGTACGAGCCCCGGACAACCAAGTCTCCGAGGACGACCCCGAGGACCGCTGGGAGCAGAGGGAATCTGAAAACGCGCAGCACCGCGCCGGCCATGCCGGCCGCCAGCGTCAGGCCCGGATCCCGAAGCTCAGCAGGGGCACGAGCGCTGTCGTGGCGACGGTGTTGTTTCCGGCGCCGCGACGCCTTCGGGCGACCCCCGGCCGAACTCCTTCGGGGCCCGCGACCAGCGGCGGGCTTCGTTGTAGGACAGGAACGCCGTGATCTTCCACGAGATGTTCCACCAGCGGCGCATCATCCCGCTGGACGGGAGTCCGCACGCGAACGTCACGCCGTGGAACGGCGAACCGCGGGGCCGCTGGGACGGCGACACGCTCGTGGTGGAGTCGCGCAACTTCCCGGACCGGCCGCACTACCGGTGGAACAATACCTGGCGCGCCCCGACCAGCCAGTTGCACCTGGTCGAGCGGTTCACGCGCGTCGCCGCCGAGACCATCGACTACGAGGCCACCCTCACCGACACCACGCGCTTCACGCGCCCCTGGACCGTGCGCTTCCCGCTGGCGCAGGAGCAGTCGGCGTGCGGCGTGGCGGCGGAGGAGCTGTTCGAGTTCGCCTGCCACGAGGGGACTACGCGGTCACCAACATCCTTCGCGGCGCGCGGGCGCAGAACGACGAGGTGCAGTAGCCGGACCCGAACCCGCGCAGGCGGAGCCGGCTCACTCCTGCTTCAACAGGTCCGCGGGGAGCCACGCCGGCGTGCCTTCTTCGTACTGGTTGTCGGTCAGGGGCCGCTGGTTGGAGCCGTCGGCGTTCATGATGAACAGCTCGGCATACGGCTGCGGCTGGTTGAGGACGAGCGGCGACTCGTCCTTGTAGCCGAAACGCGAGCTGCTGAAGAGGATGAAGTCGCCGTCGGGCGACCACAGGGAATGTGCGTCGTTGCCTTCCGCATCGGTCAGCCGCCTCAGGTCCGTGCCGTCCGGCCGAATGGTGTAGATGTCGAACTCGTCGTACCGAAAGCGGTCGTCCGGGGCGTAGCGGGTGAACATGATCACGTCGCCCCGGGGCGACCAGAACGGCAGGGTGTCGTATTCGGTGGTCAGGATGCGGGACTTGCCGGTGGCGACGTCGACGATGCGCAGCCCCTCTCCGCGCTCGTTCCCGGTCCAGTAGCGATACACGATCTCCGTCCCGTCGGGCGACCAGCTCGGGAACCCGGCGTTGCCCGGTCCCGAGGTGACCACACGCACCTCGGACCCGTCCGCCTTCATGATCATGATCTCGGCGGGCCCGCGGCTGCGACCGAGGAAGAAGGCGCCCGCGCCGAACGTCAGCCACCGCCCGTCCCGCGACCATTCCAGGCCCATCACGGTCACGTCATCCTGGTACACCCGCCGCGGGTCGGTCCCGTCGACGTCCCACAGGACCAGCGCCATCCGGTCGGCGCTCGGCGTGCGCTCGCTCACGACAAGGGTGCGGCCGTCGGGCGACACGGCCGGCCAGCCGCTCGCGTGCACGAGCTCGAAGCCGGGCTTCGCCACGGTGCCGAGCAACCGCCGACCCGGCGTGTTGGAGTAATGGTGCATCGTCTCCAGTTGGCCGGCGTGATAGACGACGCGCTCGCCGTCCCGTGACCACGAGGGATTGGCGCGGTCTTCGGACGTGCTCTGTTCGCCGCTCGTGAACGCGAGGGTCCCGGTGCTTCTGGTCTTGATCAGCCAGGCGATGCGATCGGGCCCGATGAACTGCGGCGATACCTTGAGCCCGGGACCCGCGGCGTGGACGGTACGCTCGCCGGTGGCCAGGTCGACCGAGACGATGCGCGACGAGCCGCCGCCGAAGTGCGCGCTGACGGTGTTCCGCACGGGCATCTCGTAGAACACGATCGTGGCGCCGTCGGCCGACCATTTCGGCGATCCCGCCATCATCTCCGGGTCCGTCGTGAGCTTGCGCAGGCCCGTGCCGTCGGCTCCGATCACGTAGACGCCGGCCGCCTGCACGTGCTCCCATTTGCCGGCGGGACCGGGGTAGCCCTGGTGGGGAAACCCGGTGCCGCGGTCGGAGCTGAACGCAATCGTCCGTCCGTCCGGAGACCAGCTCGGGCGGAAGTCGCCGCCCGGCGCATTCGTGAGGTTGCGGATCTCGCGGCTCGCGAGGTCCATGAGGTAGATGTCGGTGGCGCCGCCGCGGGACGAGACGAAGGCCAGCGAGCGATTGTCCGGCGACAGCGCCGCCTGGTCGTCGAAGGCCGCCGAATCGGTCAGCCGCTCCAGGTCGCGGCCGTCCAGCCGCACGCGGTAGATGTCGGCCGACCCGCTGCGGTCCGAGGTGAACACGACCCACTCGCCGCCGTGGGAGAACGACGCGTTGTAGTCGATCTGCATGCCGGGCACGAGCTTGCGGGGGTTGCTCCCGTCCGCGTCGGCGATCATCAGCTCGGACCGCAGCGGCATGTACTGGTCGACGTAGATGCGGTCGAGAACCTGGGCCTCCAGCGCCGCCGCGGACGTCAAGACAAGGATGAACACCAACGAGGTCGGAACTGCTCTCATCGTCGTGCTCCCGCGTTTGCTTCAACGAACCCGGGCCATGCCTTCGTCCGCGCCGCCCGCCCGGTTGCGGCCCCGGCCATGCGAAGCTTCACGTGGCCGGGGCAACTCGAGACGCTCCGGCGGGCTACTTGAGCTTGGAGTAGTCGGTGGCGCTCATCATGAACACTTCGGCGCTGAGCGGCACTTCGTACTTCGCGCGCAGTTCGTGCCAGTCGGGGTCGTCCCGGAAGTCCGCGAACACCTGATCGCGATGGGCGCGGTCGCGGTAGGCCAGCATCCAGATCAACGTGTTGGGATTGTCCAGGCTCTGCCAAGCCCAGACGACCTCGGCGCCGTGCTTCTCGAAGAGCGCCACCTCGCCCTCGCGGAAGCGCCGGTGCAAGTTGTCGATGCCGCCCTTGCCGTCCATCTCCGGCTCGGCCGTGTACATGCGGATCTCGAAGCAGCGCGAGTCGGCCGCGACGTTCTTGGAGAATTCCATCGCGAGGTCGCCCGCCGGCCCGCAGGGCGCCGGGTCGTCCTGGGCGAAGGCCAGGCCGCTGAACGCGAGGCTGATCGCGACGGTGAGCATTGCTGTTCTCATCTTCTGTCCCCTTCCCGAATGGTCGTCAGCGTCCGTGCTGCGCGCACCGAATCCTAACACCTGTCGCGACCGCGTATAGGATCGACAGACGACCGGGGAGAGCAGCGGAGGCCATGAGCACCTGGAAGACTTGGCCCGGCTTGAAACTTGACGAGACCGATTCGTCGAGGGCGTTCACGTGAGCGACCAGCAGCGCGCCACGAGCGCGGTCGTGGATTTCGTCGACCGGACCCGCTGGCAGGACTGTCCGCCGGAGGCCGTCCGGATCGCGAAGCGCTGCGTCCTCGACGGGCTCGGCGTCATGCTGGCCGGATCGACGCAGGACGCGGGCCGTATCCTGCGCGGCTGGGTGCAGACGGTCGACGCGAAGCCGGAGTCCACCGCGTTCGGCCCCGAGCCGTTCCGGAGCGGTGCGTCCTCGGCGGCGCTGCTCAACGGGACGAGCGGCCATGCGCTGGACTGGGACGACACGCAACTGGCGACCAGCCCCGACCGGATCTTCGGGTTGCTGACGCACCCGACGGTGCCGCCGATGGTCGCCGCCCTGGCCATCGGCGAGCGGCAGCACGCGTCCGGCAAGGCGTTCCTCGAGGCGTTTCTCACCGGCTTCGAGGTCGAGTGCAAGATCGCCGAGGCCATCAGCCCCGGCCACTACAGGAAGGGCTTCCACTCGTCCGGCACCGTCGGCACGTTTGGCGCGGCGGTCGCCGCCGGCAGGCTGCTGGGTCTCGAGGGCGATCGGATGGCGCACGCGCTCGCCATCGCGGCGAGCTCGGCCTCCGGCATCCGCGTGAACTTCGGGTCGATGACCAAGCCGCTGCACGTGGGCCGGGCGGCGCAGAACGGGGTGGTCGCGGCCGAGCTCGCCGCGCGCGGCTTCACGGGAGGCCGGGACGCCCTCGATCCGCCGTGGGGCTTCTTCCAGGCGTTCAGTCACGGTGAGGGCTTCGACGCCGACCGTATCGTCGGCAGGCTCGGCGACCCGCATGCGATCGTGTGGCCCGGCGTATCGATCAAGCCGTACCCGTGCGGCGTGCTCGGGCATCCGACGATGGACGCCATGCGGCGGCTGGTGATCGCGCATGACGTGCAGCCGGAGCGCATCGTGCGGATTCGCGTGCGCGCCGGGTCCAACATCCTCAATCCGTTGCGGTACCCCATCGCGAGCAACGAGCTCGAGGCGAAGTTCTGTCCGGCGTTCATGGTGAGCGCCATCGCGCTCCGGCGGAAGGCGGGCGTTCACGAGTTCAACGACGAGTTCGTCCGGAGTGCGCCGGTGCAGGCGATGATGCGGAAGGTGGAGCGCGTGCTCGACCCCGAGATCGAGGCGAAGGGCTGGGAGAAGATCCGCAGCACCGTCGAGGTGGATCTCGACGACGGCCGCACCCTCGCCGAGGAGGCGGACGAACGCTATCGGGGCGGGCCGGACCTGCCGTTCACCCGCGAGGAGCTCCACGAGAAGTTCAGCGACTGCGCATCGCTCGTGCTGCCCCCGCCGGCGATCGACGAGACCGCCGGCATGGTCGAGGCGCTGGAGGACCTGTCCGACGTGAGCGAGCTCTCCCGCCTCTTGAGCGCAGCCCCCGCGGCTGCGGCGCCATGATGCTCGCGTGGGTCTCGGTCGGAGCGCTCGTCCTGGCCGTCGCGCTGAGTGTTCTCACGAGAGTCAACGTCGGCATCCTGTCGCTGGCCATGGCCTGGCTGGTGGGGGTGTACCTGGGCGGCATGTCGGTCAATACCGTCCTGTCCGGCTTTCCCGTGCCGCTGCTGGTCACGCTCGTCGGCGTCACGTTGCTGTTCAGCATGGCCGACACCAACGGCACGCTGTCCAGATTGACGGGACGGGCCGTCCGGCTCTGCCGCGGGAACGCGGGGGTGTTGCCGCTCATGTTCTTCGCGGTGGGCGTGGTCGTGTCCACGATCGGTCCCGGCGGCACGCCGGCCAGCGCCCTGCTGGCGGCGCCCGCCATGGCCGTCGCGGGGCGGGTGGGCATACCGCCGCTGCTGATGGCGATCATGACCGGCAACGGCGCGTTGGCGGGCACGCTGTCGCCGTTCGCGCCGGGCGGCGTCGTCGCCAACGACGTGATGGCGCGCATCGGCCTCGAGGGCCTCGAGTGGCAGACCTACGGGTACAACGTGCTGGCGCACTCGATCGTGGGCCTGGGCGGCTTCGTGCTGCTCGGCGGCCTGAAGCTCTTTCGCCGACACCAGGGAGATGCCGGCTCCGGGGAGCCGGACGTCGAGCCCTTCGAACGCAGGCACTGGCTGACCGTCGCCGGCATCGCGGCGCTGATCGTCGCGGTGGTCGGCTTCGATGCGCACGTGGGCCTGACGGCGGTCCTCGTCGCCGCGCTGCTCACACTCCTCGGCAGCGTCGACGAACGGCAAGCCATTCAGCGCATGCCCTGGGGCGTCATCCTGATGGTCACCGGGGTGACGGTGCTGATCTCGATAATGCAGAGGACCCAGGGCATGGACCTGTTCACGAGCGGGCTGGCCGGCATTTCCACCTCGGAAACGGTCGTGCCGATGATGGCGTTCGGGACAGGCCTGATATCGGTGTACAGCAGCACGTCCGGCGTGGTGATGCCGGCATTCCTGCCCATGGTGCCGGACCTCGCGCAGCAGATTGGCGCCGTCGAACACGTGCACCTCGCGTGGTCGATCACCGTCGGCGGCGGGCTCGTCGATCTCTCGGCGCTCTCCACCGTGGGCGCCCTGTATCTGGCCGCCGCGCCCCCCGGCACCAACACGCGCGCGCTGTTCAACGCGCTCCTCGCGTGGGGGCTGTCGATGTCCGTGGTCGGCGCAGCGCTCTGCTGGATTCTGTTCGGGTAAAGGCCACGCCCACCGCCGCCGTCCGGGTCACGGCATGAAGCGGCCGCCGCTGACGTGCAGCGTCTGACCGGTGACGTAGGGTTCGCCCGGGTCGGCCAGCGCGAGCACGGCTCGCGCGACCGCTTCGGGGCTTCCGGCGGCATGGCCGGCGTCGTCGAGATGGGGAGGCGGCCGTCCGTCGGGCCGGACGGTGTCGATCGCGCCCGGGACGACGCAGTTGGCCCGGATCCGGCCCAGGCCCTCCTCGGCCAGGGCGCGCGTCAGGCCGATCAGGCCGGCCTTGGCCGTGATCACGTGGACGCGGCCCCGCTTCGGCCGGTGGGCGGTGAGACCGCCGATGTTGACGATGGCGCCGTTGCGGTCCTGCGGCAGACGGCGGAACAGCTCCCGCGACGTCAGGAACGCGCCGGTCAGCGTCACGTCGAGGACCGACGTCCAGGCGGCGCGCGTCGTCGTCTCCAGGGGTTCGTCGGGGCGTATCGCGGCGTTGTTGACCAGGATGGACACCGGCCCCAGCCGGGCCCCGATCTCCTCGAAGCCGTCGACGACGGCGGGCTCGTCGTCGACGCGCACCAGCATGCCGCAACGCTCGTCCGCACCGCCGTCGATTGCGTCCAGCGCCTCGGCCAGCGCCGCCGGATCCGACCCGCCCCAGATGCAGACCCGGGCCCCGGCGGCGCGGAGGGTCCGCGCGATCGCCAGGCCGATGTTCCGGCTGCCGCCGGTCACCAGGGCCACTTCGGCGCCCAGATCGGGAGATTGGCTCATGCCGAGGACGGCGCCCCGAGGTTATCGACAACCCGGGCGGGTTGCCGGAGCGGCAATGCTCCGGCAATCGGTCTTGCGGCCGAGGCGAGCGTGCGATTGCGAGCGCGCACGGCGCCCCGGGGATCCAACCACGGGACGCCGTCGCGTCTCTCTCTCATCGAATGTCCATCAGTCGATGGCGAAGCAGTAGAACAGGCCGGCCCCTCCCGTGGCCACCAGATTCTCCTGTGAGCAACCGCGTGACGGGTGGGCGGTGTTCCAGGGCGAACCCGGCGTCGTGAACGAGTAGCGGTCGGCGTGGCCGAGCATGGCGCTGCCGTCGTCGTTGCTGGTCCAGTTGCCGCAGGTGCGGTCCTCGCCCTCCGGGAACGCCGTGCCGTCGATCCGGGTGCCGGTCAGCACGTCGTGCTCGGTGAAGTCGGGGTCTCCATCGATGCGTGATGCGAACTGGTTGCCGTTCTCGTCCAGGGAGTGGGTCCAGTTGAAGGTGGAGTTGTCGTAGTGCAGGCGTTCGACGCTGGTGGCCATGACGAGGCCCTGCGCGTTCGCCCACGGTCCTGCCCCGATCCGGTCCCGTGCGTTGACCGCTCCGGGGCCCTGCGTGCTCAGGTAGGCCCGCCACGTGCGGTCGCCGGCGCCCGCCGCGGCGGCCAGCGTCTGGCAGTGGGCGTCCGCGCCGTCGAGCCCACCCAGGTTGGCGCCGTCGCCGAGGCCGGTGCTGGTGACGAAAAAGCCCATCGGCGGCGGGTCCTGTTGCTGGGCCACGACCGATAGCCCGGACAGGACCAGCGCACCGAAGACCGCCGTAGCCGCCAACCGGATTCGTTTGTTTCTCATCTGATCGTTTCCCTCCTTCACGATCGGTGAACAGGCTTCATTCTAGCCCACCCGCATCCGGACGCCGCCGCGCCAGGCAACGCGGAGGTCTATCCGGCCACGACCATGGGGCGTCCGCGACCGCTCGAGACCATCACGGTTGAGGTTTCTCCTGGGCGATCTGGATCAGGTTGCCGCACGAATCGTCGAATACCGCCGTAATGACGGTCCCGAGGTCGGTTGGCGGCTGCACGAATCGCACGCCTCTGGCCAGGAGGCGCTCGTGTTCGGCTTCGACGTCGTCGACCGCAAAGGAGGTCCAGGGGATACCGTCGTCCACGAGCGCCCTCTTGAACGGACGCGCCGCGGGATGCTCATCGGGCTCGAGCACCAACTCCGTCCCCTCCGGAGCTTCCTCGGATACGAGAGAGATCCAGGAATGCTCTCCCAGCGGGATGTTGTGCTTCAACTGGAAGCCAAGCGTTTCGGTGTAGAAGCGAAGCGCCTTCTGTTGGTCGTCTACCATGACGCTGGTCGCGTTGATTCTCATTGTTCGAATGCCCTTTCATCATGTCGAGATCGGCCAACGCTGTGCGATGGCCTTCAGCGGTCCGCCCTCGAACCAATGCAACTTCGACCTGCCCTCGCGCCGCGTGCGAATCAGCCCGGCGGCCTCCAGGACGTCCAGGTGTTGCGTGATCGCCTGCCGCGAGGAGTTGATGCCGTGCTTCATGGTCAGGCGTGCGCAGAGCTCGAAGAGCGTTTGGCCCGACCGATCGACGAGTTCATCCAGGATGGCTCGCCGGGTCGGGTCAGCGATGGCGCGATACACGTCCACAAGATCAGTCCAAGGCAAGTGCCCGCTTGCACGTCGGATCCCATGATATGCAAGTGTATCCTTGCATGTCAACTGCCCCTGGAGCGCCCCGGGAGCAACTCTCCATGCCGATCGTCGTGGTGTCGAGGGGATGGCCGAGCACGTCGGCGACTTCCGGCCGCCCTGTGCGCGCGGGCGACTCTGGCTCGATCCACCGGCGTATGGTACATTTGGCGACACCTCTAGAGGACGGAGTAGGACTCATGCCTGTTTATCTCAGAACACTCGCCTCGGTGCTCGTGATTCTCGGTCTGGCGGCCGCCGCCGGCGCCCAGGGCGGCGACATTCTGCCGCCGGTACCGACGCCGACAGACATCAAGCCGGGCAGCATCACGTGCGACGAGTGCCCGTATCCGGCCCCGAGCAAGTATCTCGACATCAGTGTCTACAGCCAGGACGTGCGCATGTCCTACATGGACATCGCGCCGACCGGCGCGGCCAACGGCCACGTCGTCCTGCTGATGCACGGCAACAACTTCGGCGGCTTCTACTTCGGTGACATCATCG
>VXME01000124.1 GCA_009861545.1 Acidobacteriota bacterium
GGTGCAGGCGATCATCAGCCAGATGCTCTACCAGGACCCGGTCGTCTACGACTGGCCGCACATCCACGTGCCGACGCTCGCCTTCGGGGGCGCGGAGGACCTGCTGCTCGGTCCGGCGGAGGTCTTCCAGGAGCGAATGCAGGTGTTGGCCGACACCGTCCCGAACGGAAACGGTCGCACGCTGCTCTTTCCCGGACTGGGTCATGTGCCGCACCTGGAGCGGCCGGACATCATCGTGCCCGCGCTCGTCGAATACCTGATGGAGGGCGTCGAGTAGCGCTGGTGACCCCGCGCAACGCTCATCCGATGCGCTGCAGCAGCCACCGGGCGGCCAGCACAGCCCCCGCCAGCACGGCTGCCGCAGCGAGCACGGCGGCGATGTCGCCGGCGCCGGGGCCCAACGTGTTGTACGCCCAGGCGCCGCCGCCAACGGACGCGAGGTAGCAGGCCAACGGGGTGCCGAACACCGCGGCCCCGATGACGACCACCCGCGACAGCACGCGCAAGGTCCGCTCGGGCGCCGTTTCGTGCATCACCATGCAGACTCCCTCACGCGGCACGCGCGGGCGCCCCTCGCGATTCAGGGGCCGAGGAGCGCGGCCGGGACGACCGCGATGCCGTCGCGGTCGCGGTAGGCGTGGCGCCCCGTGGTAACGAGCACGGCGTCGGCGACACCGGCGCCCATCCGGTCGGTCAGCCAGCGCAGGTGACGGGTGTCTTCCCGCCGGGGGGTGGCGACCAGCTTCACTTCAAGAGCCACCATCCGCCGCCCCTTCTCGACGATCAGGTCGACCTCCCGGCTGTCGTTCCAGGTCTGCAGGTGACTGACGCGAGCCTGCGCGGCCTGGGCGTAGACGCGCACGTTCAGTGCAACGAGCGATTCGAACAGGGCGCCGAGCAGCAATCCATCACGCGGCGGCCGCGGCCCGTGCGAGCGCCCGGCCAGGAGATCTTCCGCGCTGACGTCGAGCAGGCGCGCCGCCAACGCCGGGTCGGCGAGGTGGTGCTTCGGCCCGCGCTTGAGCCGGCTGAGCGGGTTCGCCACGGACCACCAGGCCGGCAGCGGCTCCACCATCCACATCGCTTCGAGCAGATTGCGGTACGCGGTCGTGGTGGTCTTGGCGGGCTTGTCTCCTTCGCCGGCGGTGGCCGCGTCCCGGATGGTCTCGTAGGTCGCGGTAGTGGCGGTGGCCGCTGCGTAGGCTGTCAGCCAGCGCCGCACCACGCCGGGCTGCCGCGCCCGATAGCCCATGAGTGGGACGTCGTGATCGACGGCGCGGTGCAGATAACCGTCGAGCGCCGCCTGCTGTATCCGCGCACGTGTCGACCGCCATCCCGGCAAGCCGCCGGTGACGATCTCCTCGACGTACCGCTCGAGCGTCGTGTCGGTCTCGCCGTCGATGGCGTCACGTTCACCGGCGAGCAGGCGTCGCAGGCTCACCGTCGGTTCGGACGGACCGCGCTCGAACAGGCTCATCGGCCGCATGCGCAGGGCAACGATCCGTCCCGCCCCGGAGTGCGTGGGCGGCGTGTCCGGCGCCGTGGAGCCGGCCAGCAGGAACCGTCCCGTCCGCGGGCTGTCGTCGACCGCGCGGCGTACCAGGTCCCAGGCGGGCGGGTAGCGCTGCCACTCGTCGATGAAAATCGGCTCGGGCCCTCGTGTCAGGCGACCGGGATCGGCTTCGACGAGCGCCAGCGTCTGCGGGTCGTCCAGATTGTGTACGGCCCGGGCGCGCCGCCGCGCGGTCCACGTCTTGCCGACCGCGCGGGGTCCCTCCAGACTGATGGCGGGCAACTCCTCGAGGAACACATCCAGCTCGTCGTCCACGACACGCCGCCGGTACGCCGATCTGTTCGGATCCGCCACGGACACGCGCCTCCATGTCCGAGAATTTTACGCTACCGATACACATACTTTAGCACTACTTATTCTTCTATTCGCTACCTGCACACGCGTCATCTGCGGCGGCGACGTCGCCCTCAGTCGTCCGCCGGCTCCACGCGGGCATCGTGCCGGCGGACCGCATCCCGCCGAGGGCATCCCCAGGACACCAGGACAGGAAGGGCGCGTCGTCGGCGAGGGCGAGGTCAGCGGAGGCGGAGGCTTCTCCGTCGACGGCCAGGTCGACACGACGATCGAGCTGCCGCAACATCTCTCGGACGGCCCGCAGGGCAGATCTGGAGTGTCCCGGGACGCGTGGTAGTCTGCCCGAGCGTTTCGCGCGCGCGGGATTCGAGTTCGAGGGACACTTCCCGGGAGCGGGCTCTCATGCGATACCTGCCGTACGCCGCCGCCTCGTCGGAGCCCAACGTCATCGTCGACGGCACGGCGAATGACCGCACGCTGATCACGCTGTCCCACTGGCGTCGGAGCGGCACCCCGGCCGACCTGATGGCGGACACGTCGACGGCCATCGTGTTCAACTATCTCGACCGCCCCGACCTGCACGTTCCGGCCGATGTCGTCTCCAACAACCACTTCGACGACGACGGGCTCGTCGGGATCTACGCGTTGCTGGAGCCCGACGCCGCGGCGTCTCGCCGCGACCTGCTGATCGACGTTGCCGAGGCCGGAGATTTCGGCGTGTTCAGGAGCCGTCGCGCGGCGCGAATCGCGTTTGCCATCTCGGCGCATGCGGACCCGTCGAGGTCGCCGTTTCCGCGGCCATTATTCGACCGTCCCGCGGCGCAGGTCGAGGAGGGGTTGTATCGGGCGTTGCTCGACGTCCTGCCTCGGCTGCTCGTCGACATCGATGAATACCGATCGCTGTGGGGCGCTGAGGACGCGGCGCTCACGAACACGGAGGACCTCTTTGACGCCGGCCGGATCACTATCGAAGAGCAGCCGGAGCTGGACTTGGCCGTCGTGCGGGGGCCGGCCGTCGGCGAGTGGCATCCGATGGCGGTGCATACCCGCACGGCGGCCACGCGGCTGCTGCTGGTCCACAACGCGCGCGTGGAGTTCCGCTACCGCTACGAGAGCTGGGTCCAGATGGCTTCGCGTCGGCCGGCGCTGCGCGTCGACCTGACTGCGCTGGCCGGCGAGCTGACCCGCGCGGACGGATCCGACGGCCGATGGCGCTTCGAGGGGGTCGAGCACATCACCCCGCGAATGTACCGGGAGGGCGGTGCGTCGGTCCTGACGCCCGAGGACATCCGGCGCCGGCTGGAGGCGGCGCTGCGGGCCGGCGCACCGGCGTGGAATCCGTACGGGTGAAGGGCGGCGCCACGCCGGGTGCCGCAGCGGTTCCGCACCGTGCTGGAGCGCGAGCAGGGTAGTGTCGGCCGCGGCGTGTGCCGATCCAGCGCCGACCGGCCGGTCCGATCTGTTCCGCACGTGGGCGAACGAAACCGATATGCTGAGGCGATGTTAGCCAAGTCAGAGATCCAGAGAGAGGCACTCAATCTCTCGGCACAGGAGCGCATCGAGCTCGTGGTCGAACTCTGGGACAGTCTGGCGCCGGGGGAGATTCCGGTCCCCGATTGGCAGCGGGACCTGATTCGTGACCGCCTGGCAGCCCTGGAGGGTGTGCTGCCGGAAGAGCGTTCGGTGCCCTGGGACGCGGTGCGCAAGCGGATCTTCTCCGACAAGACGTGACTGCCCGTTCGGCTGACGTCTGCTGCGGTGCAGGATCTGGCACTCGCCGAACGGTGGCATCTCGACGAGGCGCCCCACGTGCTGGCGTCGTTCGAGGAAGAAATCGAAAGACTCTCAGCCTGATCTCGGAACGACCGGAGCTGTACCAGACCGTAGAGTCGACCGTCCGCCGCGCTTCGGTGCGGAAGTTCCCGTTCTCGGTCTTCTACCGGATTCTCCCCGACTGGATCGCAGTCATCGCCGTCGTGCACCAATCGCGAGACCCGAGGACATGGCGACGCCGAGCCTGAGTGTCGAGCGCGACAACCAGGAATACGTCCGACCGGAGCACTCTCACCGAACACCTGGGCCAATAGGCGTTCGACTCGTACCTCTGGGGCGCGGCCAACCTCGTGCGCGGTCTGATCGACGGCGGCGACCACAAAGGTGTACGTCTTCCGGTTACTCTTTCTTCAAGCGCCTCGTGTCTGTCGATCAGCAGAGCGACCGAATTGCGGACATGGATGCGCACACATTGAAGGCGATCTACGGGGCCAGTTGAGAGGATCTCATGCCTCCGGTCCACGCGCGTGGGCCAGAGGGCGACGGAGTGCATGCTACGGATCTCGGGATCATGCCGGCACGTATCTGATCGTGCTCCGAGGTACCAGTCTCTGGCACGTGCGCTAGAATCCGCCCGACCGTGACGACGCGGTCAGTGACCAAAGCGCCGCCGTGCACTGGGCCGCCGGAACGCGGCATGACGCCGTCGGCGACGTCAGCTCCTTTGGATTCGGGGGTGCGGGCGGTACAACCGGTGGGCGAGTGCGGACCGGCGCTCGGTCGATTCGCCTGAGACAGATGGATCCCAAGTTTTTCGAGCAACCGATCCTGAACTCGCCGTACGAGTACCCGTCGCGCCACTGGGAGCTCGACGGGACCGGCCAGCCGACGAACAAGATCCGCGACGAACGTCGCAAGGTCGCGTTCATCACGCGTCCGGCACGCCTACTTTCTCGGCGCGAAGGACCCCTACAAGGCGCTGAAGACGACGCTGAAGGCCGAGATCGACGCCGACGCGTGGGCATCGCTCCACAGCGACATCTTGCGTCCGTTCGACCGCCCCGACTCGGGCCGCATCGCCGTCAAGGTCATCAACCACCTCGGCGACGAGGTGATGAAGGTGTTCCGGGTGTGAGCGACGGACGGCAGCGACTGTCCTGGCGATGACTGACGACCCTATCGTGACTGAGGTGCGAGCGAGGCGCGACAAGTTCGCCGTTCGGTGCGGCTACGATGTCGAGAAGGAGATCTTCAGGCGCATCCGGCAGCGCCAGGCCAAGTCCGGTGTCGAGCGCGTGAACCACCTACCCGGGCGCGTGGCGCACCGGCAGCACGCCACTGGACCACTTTCGGACGATGATGCGAAGCGGGACGACCATGGAGCTTGAGACGACCACGAAGGTGAGGGTCGAGCGGCTGCGGCTGGACCGAGGAAACCCGCGACTCGCCGGCGAGGCCGCGGATGCATCCGACGAGTGGATCATCGCTCGCCTTTACCGCTCGGCGGAGCTTGACGAGCTGCTCCAATCGATATCCGCGAATGGTTACCTGGATATCGAGCCGCTGGTCGTCATCCAGGCGGCGGACGCCCTGACCGTTCTCGAGGGGAACCGTCGGCTCGCGACCCTTCGTCTGCTGCGGGAGCCCGAACTGGTGCACAGGATCGAGACAGCGGAGAAGCTCTCGATTCCCGTGCCGGCGGTGGACGATGCAGTTCGCGCTTCGCTAGAGGAGGTGTCCGTCTATCGTGTCCCCGACCGTGAGAGCGCGCGGGCCTTCATCGGCTTCAAGCATATCAACGGCCCGGCCAAGTGGGACGCGTACGCAAAGGCCACGTTCGCTGCGGAATGGTACCGGGCCGGTCAGGCCGACGGGGTGGGGCTTGAAGAGATCGCGGCCGCCATCGGCGACCGGCATGACACGGTCAAGCGGATGGTGTCTGCGATCTACGTGCTGGAGCAGGCGCGCGCGAGCGGATTGTTCACTATCGAGGATCGCTATGCGCGCAAGTTCAATTTTTCCCACCTCTACACGGCGCTGTCTCGTTCGCAATACATGGAATTTCTGGGTCTGGAAGCGGCCTGGGCGCGACACGATCGAAGGCCTGATCAGGTTCCGCGCGAGAAGCTCGATCGCCTGAAGCAGGTGCTCGTCTGGATGTACGGGTCGAAGACCGACGAGGTGGAGCCGGTCGTGCGGACCCAGAATCCCGACATCAAGCGGCTTGGCGAGGTCCTCGTCAACGCCGAGGGTCGCCATGTACTCGAGCAGGGGCGGAGCCTGGACACCGCGCACGCGAGCACGGTGACCGCCGACACGCGGTTCACGGCGTCGCTGCTGCGCGCGCGGGATGCCATTCGCGACGCCGCGGGTTCGCTGCGGGCCTACGACGGGCACGACCAGTCGCTGCTCGACATCGCCGATGACATCAGGGAAACGGCGGAAACCGTGCACTCGCGTATGGTCAGGAAGCGCCGTGACGCTCGTTCGGCGGAGTGATGGCCGGCCTGTACCTTCCGACGGACGCGGTAACTGGCGCATCGATCAACGTCGACCTGGCCGCCGACTATCTGGAGCTCTCTGCCTTCTTCGCCGCCGACGGCACGGCTTGCACCTCAGACCTCGCGAACGCTGCTTCTCTCGGCGCGGCGGAAGATCACTCCGACGTGGAAGCCGAGATGTTCGACGGCGAGGAGGGAATCGTCTCCAGTGCCGCGTACCGGATCCAGACACGGCAGGGCGTACTCGGCACGGCGTATCCGTTCGAGCTCGACCGTCGCGGCGATGTTCTGACCTGCGAGCTGGATGAGGAGTCGTTCGGGCAGACTGCGTATGTGCTCAGCCTCGTGCTGTCCAACCTGCGGGCGGTAACCCCCGCGCTCGACCGCTCCGATCTCCATCCGGACGATGCGGAGGTGCGGCGATTGCGGGAGTACTTCCAGTACTTCGCCACCGCGGCCCTGGCCGCGGAGCTCGAGGGCGACGCCTGGTCGTTCGGGTCGCCGAGGCCGGACCGATCGGGGTTTGTCGCCAAGCTGGAGCAGATCTGGGAGCGGCTTGGCGACGGGTTGGTTCAGCGGCAGATCGGCGCGCCCGAGCGGCCCCAGGACGATCAGGTGGATGTCTTCGTTGCCCGCATGCACCCCGATGGCCTGCCTGGCTTTCTGCTTGGCGTTGCCCAGGTTGCCACCGGCGCGAACTGGAAGCACAAGTCGCTCAAGGGGCACCTGGGCGCCTTCAAGAGCCGATGGTTCGGGACGCAGCCGGTGACCGACTTCATCCCCTATATGGTCGTGCCGTTCGCGACGGCCGACAATCAGTTCATGGACGATGTTCGCGTGATGGGCAACGTGCTGCACCGGCTGCGCGTGCCGCGTCGCGTGGCAGAGGCGGCGCGGCTGGTGAGCGCAGGCGCTACGATCGAGGGGTACGACCGGCTGGCAGAGGCTGTGCGTTGGGTTTCGGACTACCGCAGCCGGGCAGGAGCGGCGGCATGAGGCATCGATTCCATTCGATCTGTCCGTACTTCGCGATGTTCCCGGAGACGTTCGTCGAGAAGCACCTTGCGGCGAGTCCGCACGACGGCGTCGTCTTTGACCCATATTGCGGACGGGGCACCACCGTCTTCCAGGCGCTGCTGCAGGGGCGGCCTGCGGCTGGCGCGGACCTGAATCCGGTGGCTGTCTGCATCTCCGGCGCGAAGGGGGATGCGCCCAGGTACTCGGACGCCCGCGTGCGCCTGGACGAGCTGCGGCGGGAATGCCGTGAGCCGGCCGACGGAGAGTGGCAGGGGGATCTCGATCGATTCTTCGACCTCTGCTTTCATGAGGAAACGTTGCTCCAGGTGCGCTACCTGCGGTCCGTCCTGGACTGGCGCAATCGGAAGGACGACCGGTTCATTGCTGCGCTGTGTCTCGGCGCGCTGCACGGTGAGTCGCATCGGTCGCCCAACTGTTTCAGCAATCGCATGCCGCGGACCATCAGCACGAAGCCGGACTACTCGGTTCGCTGGTGGACGCGGCGCGGGTACGCGCCGCCGCAACGGGATGTCTTCGACATCCTCGAACGGATGCTCGAGTACCGCTTCCGGACGCGTCCGCCGGAGGGATCGGCCGCGGTCGTCCAAATCGATGCGCGTCGGGTTGCAGACGCGTTCCCGTCGCTCACCGGCCGGGTCTCCGACGTGATCACGTCGCCGCCGTACCTCGACACGACGAATTATCGCGAGGACCAGTGGCTGCGCCTCTGGTTTCTCGGTGGCGAACCGCTGCTGCCCCGCGGTCGCGGCGACGACCGGCACTACAACAGGGACAACTACTGGACATTCATCCGGGAATCGATGAAGGGGCTGGCGCCCTTGCTGGCCGAGCGCGCGAGGATAGTGATTCGCATCGGTGGGCGGCGGCTGCAGAAGACCGAGTTGAGACAGGAGTTGATGCGGTCACTGAGAGTCGGCCTGGGCCGCAACGTGCGGCTCGTCGACGACGGCGTGACGACGCAGGTCAGCAAGACGCAGGCGAACGTGTTTCGCGGCTCGAAGGTGTCGCGTTTCGAAGAGCACGATTTCTGCTTCGCCGTGTAGAAGTTCCGGCGGGTGCGGACGGTTCTGACCGGGCGCAACGGTCTTGATTTCCGATGCAGTTCCGAATCGCCGACACATTCACCGACAGCCTCGCGAAGCTGACCGGCGACGAGCAGAAGGCGGTCAAGACCGCGGCGTTCGACCTGCAGATGAACCCGGCGCATCCGGGCTTGAAGCTGCACCAGGTCGATCGGCAAAGGACAAGCGTTTCTGGTCCGTTCGGGACAGCCGCGACATCCGGCTGATCGTCCACCGGACCGCTTCCAGCTTCCTCCTCTGCTAAGTCGATCACCACGACGCCGCCTATCAATGGGCCGAACGACGGCGGTTGGAGCAGCATCCAAGGACAGGTGCGGCGCAGCTCGTCGAGATTCGGGAGACGGTCCGCGAGATTTCGGTGCCGCGGTATGTGGAGGTCGATGTCCCCACGTCCGCCCTGGGCGACGCGGCTGGCAGACCGGCGGCGTCGCGGACGGCTTTCTTCGCTGACGCGTCGGACGACGATCTGCTGGGCTACGGCGTGCCCGTCGAGTGGCTGAACGACGTACGGGCCGCGACCGAGGACACGCTGCTCGACCTCGCCGATCACCTGCCGGGCGAGGCCGCCGAGGCGCTGCTGCACTTGCGACCGGCGGTGCACCTGATCGCCCGGCGCCTGCCGTGGCGGGCGCCGATCCGTTCGCGCATCCGGACGCGCAGCGCCGCTTCCGGGTAGTGGCGGACGTGGAGGCGCTGGAACGGGCCCTCGACTATCCCTGGGAGAAATGGACCGTCTTCCTGCATCCGGCCCAGCGACAGCTCGTCGAACGCGAGTACACGGGACCGGCGCGTGTCGCGGGCTCGGCCGGCACCGGCAAGACCATCGTCGCGCTCCACAGGGCGGTGCATCTGGCGCGCGCACATCCGGAGAGCCGCGTGCTGCTGGCCACCTTCTCCGATGCGCTGGCCACCGCACTGCGAACGCGCCTCAGACGCCTCGTCGGGAACGAGCCGAAGATCGCGGAGCGTCTCGAGGTGCATTCGATGAGCGCCATCGGGCGGCGCCTCTACACGGCCAACGTCGGCCGCCTCAACCTGGCGACGGACGAAGACATCCGGGAGCTGCTCCGGCAGGCGGCTGCCGATGTCGAGGGTCACCGTTTCGGTGCCCACTTCCTCTGGACGGAATGGAGCACGGTGGTCGACGCTTGGCAGCTCGCGAGCTGGGAGGACTACCGCGACGTGCGACGACGAGGTCATTCCACTGCAGGCCCGCATCGAACGCGTCGGCGATGACGCCGATCTGGAGGAGGTCTACGGCACAGAGCGCCACTTACTCCACGTCGCCTGCACCCGGGTGCGCGACCGGCTGCTGGTGACCGGCGTCGACCCCGGGTCGGAGTTCCTCGACGACCTTCGAGGGAGGGAATGAGCGTCCCGTGGGTGTCAGTAATCAGCGAGTTAGGGTGTCAAACCGGTCTTCCGCCGAGGCGAAAGTGCGATTTTTCCCCTGTAAGTTGTTGATTCTATTGGTGGGCCGCGCTGGGATCGAACCAGCGACACCCTGATTAAAAGCTCGGTTTCCGCCGACCCGCCCGCGTCCGGTGGCGTCCAACGGTGCATTTGCTGAGGAATTCGCGGACTTTCGCTTCCAGTGATGTCCAGGAATCGCACGGGCGTCCGCTCCGTAGGGTGTCACTTTGGGTGTCAGCTTGGGTGTCAATTTCGGGCCGCTTGACGCGGCCAGGATCGTGGGCGAGCAGCGATCCTCTGCACGGGGCGAGCGCGGCGCAAGCGGCACGCCGCCGAGCGGCAGGAGCAGCCGGCCGCACCCAGTTTCTCCATGGCTCCGCGGTAAACCGGGCGATGCCGCACTGTGTAGAACGAAGCCGCCCAGTTCGCGTCATGCTGCGGTCAGTTCGCCTTGGCGTTTTCCGCCCGGCGCGCGGCCCAGTATTTGCGCATCCGCTCGGCCACGGCGCGGCGCTGCTCCTCGGTCATCGTGCGTTTGCGCCTCCCGACCGTCTTGACCGCTTTCTTCCTGCCGCGCCGGGCGGTCGGCGCGGCAGCTCCTTCGATCGCCTCGATGGCGCGCTGGATGGCGACGAGCTGGCTCTTGAGCGAGCGCTCCTCGTTGCGCAGCGCGCCAGGATTCCGCTGCTCGACATCGTGAACTGCTCCCTCCAGGGCGACCCGCCGCCGCATCGCGCCGGACCGCCGGTATGTACGAGCGTCCGCCGCCGACCGCCGGCGAGACCGACGGGGCCGCTACCGACCCAGCGCGCCGGATTCGGTCGCCGCGGCGCCGGCCTGCTCGAGGTAGTCGACCGCCGCACGCATCTCGGCCGCATTCCACGCCGGCCAGTCGTCGCGGTAGGGTAACCCGGTACGCCCGCGCGCCGGCCCCGCACGACAGCGGCCACCGCCGACTCTTCCGAACCGTACCGCTCGCACACCGCGAGGAAACGCATCGTCGTCTCGACGGACGCCAGCGTGTCGTTGTGTCGCATGCCGGTGTCCGGTTCGTCAGCCTGCATGACCGACCCGGCCTGGCAGGGCCGGCCCCTGCACTCGAGTTAGCCCGCGAACCTCTGGCCGGGCCTGCCCTGCCCGGGGTCCGCAGGCGGCGCCGCCCGCCGGGCGGTCTCCAGCCGCAGCCGCACCAGCAAGCAGCGGGTATCCCGGTCCCGTGCCGCCTCGCCGGCCACCGCCCGGTTCGCGCGCCCATGGCTGTCGTGCCGCCGGCCATCTGGCGGACCGCCGACAGGCGCCCCTCTCGCCAGGGCCGGTCCCGCGCCGCCGTTGCGCTACGCGTCCCGGCGCCCGTCCTCTCTCGACACCATCGTGACCGGGCCCGGAGGCGATCCTGGGAGAGCTTCCTCGATCCAGCGGTGCGATGCGCCGCGCGTGACCGCGACGCCCCGGGACCGTCGGCCCGACGGGTGGGGTTTGCGGCGGGCCAGCACCTCCGGCATCTCGGGCGAACCACGCGGCAGTGGCGCCACCTGCTTGTCGCACGCGAGCAACGCTGCTCGCCCTGCGACGCGGACGACTGCCGGTACCCGCAGTCGGTCGTGGACCGAATCGTCGCCGAGCTGAGCGGGGTCTACGGTCCGTACACCGGGGCGTTGGTTCGCGAGCACGTCCGATGCCGTCCTGCCGCGGGGGTGCGGTCTTCCCGTTCATCATGACTGCCGGTTTCGCTGGTGCAGGCTGATGAACCCCACGATCACGCGGTTGCCTTCGTCGTCACGCACGAATCCGATCCGGATGGTGTGCCGCGGGTCGCGGCTGGTTCCCTTCCCGATGTGGGCGCCGAGGAACCAGGTCTTCCCGTCGGCCAGCGTCTCGTACCACTCGCGGTACTTCGCTATCGATTCCTCCCGCTGGCTCGTCTTGTACGTCCAGCCGGAGCAGGCTTCTCCAATGCGATTGTCGTTTCCGTCGCAGTGCGCGGTGGCGAGCCAGGCGAGCGCGTCGTACACCTCCGCAGGGTTCGTGAACGGCGTGTTCTCGTTCGAGCGCGAGTCAAGCTTGATCAGCAACCGATCGGGGAAGGCCTCGCGCGCCAGCGCCACGGCATCGCCGACGCTGTCGATGCTGACGGGCGTGTCGTCGGGCCGGCGGCCCTTCCTGCTCTCGACATAGGCCTGTCGCCACTGCTCTTCCGTCCGGCGGCTGCGGACGATCAGGTCGTTCAGCTTCCTGGTCTCGTCGTCCCGCCGCCCGCTCTCGGCGCGCAGCTCCTCGTTGCTGCTGCGGAGCCGACCGTTCTCCTCGCGCAGCGTATTCAGTTCGGCCTGAAGCCGATCGCGTTCGGCGGTCAGCGCCTCGATGGCCGCAGGGTCTGGGTCGGCCTGCTTCCCGGCCGGCTGTTCTTCATCCTCGACGGTGGGCTCGGCTCTCTGTGCCGCTGTGGCCGCGTCCTGCGCCTGTCTGGCGCGCGCCATTCGCTCCTGCCACTCGGCCGTCAGCTTCAGGATCCCGTCCTCTACCGCCCGGCGCGCTTCGGACCGTTCGAACTCTTCCTTGCGGGAGGCTGCCTGCGGCCGCAACGGCCGGTAAGCTTCCAGCTGCACTCGGAGCGCTGCCAGGAACTCGAGCGTTCCGATCAGGAGCTCCGGTCCGCCGGGCGGGGCCTGCAGCGCGAGCGGGCCGATCCCCAGGTAGCGCAGGTCGTCGTTGAACTCGTTCTCGATCCCGTTCCACTGGTCGGCGATCTTGCGGACGACACCAGCGATGATCTCCCGTTCCTTCTCTCGCCGGATGAAGTGGATCCACTTGCCCAGGTTGGCCGCGTCGGCGGGCCATTCGGGTGCTGACTGGAGGAGTCCGCGAATCTACGCGTGGGACATGCCGGGTCTGTACTGAGCGATCGACAGCACCGTAAAGGTGATGATGACCGCACCGCCGGAGACCACCAAGGCCACGGTCTGGCGTCTGTGCGCGGGCTGTATTCGGAGCCCGTGCAGAGTCAACCGCCCGGGACGGCCAAGTAGTGCTCTGATGGCGTTTCGTCACCGGTAATTGGCGAAACAACAGGGTGGCAGCGAAGCACGTGCCCACCAGAACTACCGGTTCCGGAGCGCGTTCATCGGGTCGACCCGCGCCGCCCGGTGCGCGGGCAGCAGCCCGGCGGCCAAGGCGACGGCGGTCAGAACCAAGCCCGCCGCGGCCCCGATGGCGGGCGGCAGGCCGTTGACTTCGTAGAGCATCGATTGCGCGACCCGCGCGAGGCCGAACGCCGCAATGAAGCCGAGCACGCCGCCCGCGAGGGTCATCCGTCCGACCTGGCCGAGAACCATGGCGCGCAGTCGCGCCGCGTCGGCGCCGAGAGCCTTGCGCAGGCCGATCTCGCGCGTGCGCTGGGCCACCGAGTAGGCGAGCACGCCGTAAAGCCCTATCGCCGCCAGCACGGTCGCGATCGCCGCGAAGGCCGCGGACAGCACCGCCATCGCTCGGTCCTGGAAACCGGTGTCATCCACCTGCTGCGTCAGCGTCTTGAGGTCGGTGACCGGCAGGTTGGGCGCGAGCCCGGCCACCAGCGCGGGGACCGAGCGCAACATGCCGGTTGCCGGAAGGACGCTCCGGACGTAGAACGCAAGTGACCCGACCGTCTCCTCCTGGCGATAGGGGAGGTACAGCAGCGGCGGGGCGGGGACCCTGGGGTCGTCCTGGCGGACGTTGGCAACGAGACCGACGATCTCGGTGTCCAGCGCGGCGTCGAGCCCGCCGCGGCCCAGGCGCCTGCCCACGGCCTCGCGTCCGAGCCCGAACCGGCGGGCGAACGCCTCGTTGACGACCGCGACCGGCGGCGCTCGCGGCACGTCCGACTCGGTGAACGTCCGACCCGCCAGCAGCGGGATGCCGAGAGTCCGGAAGTAATCGGTGCCGATCTGATTGAACCTCGTGCTGCGGTTCGTATCCGGTCCGGCCTCGAAGCCCTCGACCATAACGGACGTTCCCTGACCGGATCCCGCGAGCACCGCCGTCGACGACGCGGTCGCTCCGGTCACGCCCGGTTGGGCCGCCAGCCCTTCCTCGACCCGCTCGTAGAGCGCGCGTACCTGCGCGTCCCCTTGGCCGTCGAGGGCGGGCGAGAGACGGAACGTCACCACGTCGGCGGTCCGGACGCCGAGGTCGACGCGGCTCTGGTTGCGCAGGCTCTGGATGAAGAGCCCCCCGGCCACCAGCAGCGTCATCGCCAGGGCGAACTGAGCCACGACCATTCCGTGCCGGAAACCGACGGCCGCACGGGCGCCCGCCGGCTGGCCGGCCTCGTCCTTGAGCACCGAGATCAGCGCCGACCGCGTGCAGTGGAACGCTGGAAAGAGCCCGAACAGCACGCCCGTCGCGAGCGCGAGAGCGCCGGTGAACGGGACGGTATACGGATCGAGGGTCAACGGGACGTACGCAAAGACCTCCGGCGGCAGGAGCATGCCGATGAGGCGCAGCGTCCATCGCGCCGCGAGCAGGCCGGCCGCGCCGCCGAGGGCAGCCAGAAGGCACGACTCGGTGAGGAGCTGCACGAGCAGGTGCCGCCGCAGGGCGCCGATCGCGAGCCGCACCGCCATCTCGGGCGCGCGCGCGGCCGAGCGCGCGAGCAACAGGTTCGCGATGTTGGCGCACGCGATCAAGAGGACGAGCGCGGTGACGACGAACAGCAGGAGCAGGCGGGAGCCGGCCACGTCGTGCACGATGTTCTGTCCCCTGCGTCCGTCCTCGACAGGCAGCGGCCGCGCCGCGAACCGCGCCCGGAACTCGTCGCTCGGGCTGGCCAGCAGTGGCGCCTCCACCTCGCTCAGGATGTTCCGGTACAGCGGTTGCACCGCCGCGCGGGCCTGCTCCCGCGAGACCGCCGGCCCGAGGCGCGCGAAGAGGTAGAGCCAGTAGCTCAGCCGGTTCTCGAAGCGGTCTTCGCCGGCGCCCGCCGACAGCCTGCCATGCATCGTTACCGGCACGAAGATGCTGGACGGCTGGCTGAAGGTCGTGCCTTGGAACCCGGCCGGGGTCACCCCGACGATGGTCAGCGGCTGGCCGTTGACGACGAGGGCCTCGCCGAGCACGTCGCGCGTGCCCCCGAGATCGGACTGCCAGAACTCGTGGCTGAGCACGACGACGGGATGCCCGCCGATGGGCGCGTCGACTTCCGGACCGAACAGCCTTCCGACCGTGGGTGCGAGGCCCAGGAGCGGGAAGTACGACCCGGAGACCTGCGTCCCCCGGAGGCTGACGGTCTGCCCCCGGTAGGTGACGTTGGCCGCAAAGCCGCGGTGCGCGCCGATATCGGTGAAGACTGTCTGATCCCGTTGGAGATCACGGAACATCGGGTAGCTGAAGACTTCGTCGCATCCGCCCGCGCCGTCGCAACTGCTCGAGCCGCCCTTGGGTCCCGGGGCTTCGAGGTTGACCAGCCGTTCGGGCTCGACGACCGACAACGGGCGAAGCAGGATCTGGCTGTAGAGGGAGAAGATCGCCGCGTTCGCCCCGATGCCGAGGGCCAGCGACAAGATCGCGACGTTCGTGATGACCGGGGTCTTGAGGAGCAGGCGCAAGGCCAGTCGGATGTTGGCCACGATCCGTTCCCGTTGGGGCGTCCCGCCCAGAGGAGGGTCGGTGGCGATTTCCGCCCGGCTGCAGCAGTCGGGTGCTCAACGCTACGGCAGAACCACCGAGCAAACCGTACACGATCGTGCCGAGCGCGTCCACGTCGAGCAGCCTCGGGCGGGCCCGGCAATACGATGGCAGAGTCGACCGCACGGCGGACGAGCCGGGCTTCCGGAGTGACCAGCCCCGAGCTGCGCTTCGCAGAAGGTCGACACCCGGCCCGTGCCCGGGGCGCGGGCGGGCGCAGATCCGCAAGATCAGCCTTGCGCTCGCCTCGGCGGAACGACACGATGTCGATGCCGTCCCGTTCGGCGTAGCCCTTGATCGCGTTGACGAACCGCTGCTTGATCGGCGCCATCAGCACCGACGACGTGACGTTTGCCAAGCCCGACACCGACAAACACCAATCGCGCGTAGGGGCGGAATGTGGTCGACATCGAGTCCTTCCGTCGTCGGCTCGCGCCTACAATTGTCGCATCTGTTTTCTGCGGCGCAGACTCCTGGCTCAGCTAGAGACCAGCTCTCCTACCTACGACACCACCCGGACGGGTCTGCGCTGCGTCACATAGGGGAATCCGTCGTTGAATCCGGCGAGTTCCCGGAACAACTCCGGATTCCGGCAGTCGTCGGCGAGGCTGCGATCCAGCGAGTGACGCAGATCCTCCTGGGAAGTGACCATCAGGTGCCGGTAGAGGTTCGTCACGCACAACCGCAGACCCGGAATCTTCCTCGGATACGCACCGTGCCAGGTCGCCCCGTGACAGACGATCAGGCTCCCGGCCTCAGCTTCGACCGGCACCGCCTCCAGTGCCGCCTCGGTGCCCTCGGGCTTGCCGTCACGAAGATGAGAGCCCGGAACGTAGGCGAGGGCCCCGCCCTCCATGGTGTAGTCGGTGAGGCACCAGGTCGCGTTCGCCACGAACGCCGTCCGCCCCCAGGGTTCGGGAACCGCCGTCTGATCGGCATGCAATCCCAGCGTCGAGCCGTACCCCGATTCGTCCTGCCACTTGATGAAGGACTGGTGGTGCGAGAAGCGTGTTCGGGCCTCACCGATCAGATGCCGCGCCAGCGCTACCGCAACGGGGTGCACGGCGAGGTCTCGAAACGCACGGTGATAGCTGGCGAGTCGCTGAATGACGACTTGCTTCGGCCTGTTCCCGGTGCGAACCACTATATTTACCGGCTCCGCGTCCGGGTGGTACTCGAGGTCGGCATCCGGGCCGCCTTCCAGCGTGAACCCGCAGCCTATGAACTCCGTCGCCCGCCGCAACACCAAGTCCGCCAGGCCACGTACCGACGGCGCCGAGCAGCCGGTAACTTGCGGAGGAACCACGGTCAAGCCGCTGTCCGCGAGTTCCGCCGCGTAGGTCCTCAGTCCCAGGTCTTCCAACTCCGGGCTCAACTCGTCGTCACGATTCATGGGATTCGCTCCGTCTCCTGTCTCTTCCGTGGCCGAGTCCGTCATGGTCCTTCCCCGCACACCTTCATCCACGCTACGCCTTCTTCCCGGCTCTGCCGGGACCCGGCCCGGCGCCGGCTCCGTGGTAAGCTGTCGGACCTCGCGGCGCGCCATTCGGCGAAACCGCCACCACCTGGGCGGCGACCCGAAGCGACGATGGCCGGCACTCGCCGGAACGGGAGTGGCCGTCCGCGTCGTCCGCCGACAAGGAACAGTGCATGTCCAGCTCGTTGCCTTTGGCACCCATGGACCAGGTGATGTCGGCCGTGCTCGAAGTCGTACCCGAAGCGATCCTCTCGGCCCCAGGCAGGAGCCGGACCTTGCGGTGGGCGTCGCAGTTCCCTGCGTTTGCGCTGGAGTCGACCTTCGGCTTCGAGAGCCGACTCGACCAAGGCCCTGCCGACTGCGACCTGTTCCTCTCGGTGCAGCCCGGGTCGAGCTTCTCCCGCCACCTGATTCGACGTGGCGCCCGCGCGCAGGCCACGGCGGGGGCCAGGGGCCTGGGCCAGTTTCTCGCCGAGGTGGCCGAGCCCGAGAGCTTCCTCTCGCAGTGGTTTCGAACGGTCATCCTGGAGTACGACCTGGCCGCCTCCCGCCCGCCCGAGAGCGAGCCGCCGGGCGTCTTCATCGAGCCCCACGACAGCGCTCTGGCCGTGCCCGGGAGTTCGAAGCGGCCCGGCCACGGCCCGGGATTGAGGTGCAATCACGGCGTCATGACCTCCGCCGTCGGTTGGGCGGTCGGCCGCGCGCCGAACGAGGCTGAACACCAGGCGATGGGGCGCGTGTACCGCGCGCTGCCGCGCGGCGCGACCACGGACCACCTGGGCGCGCTTCCGGGGCGCGAGCCTCGGGCGGTGCGTCTGGTGCTCAGGATTCCGAAGACCGAAGTCGTACCGTTCCTCGAACGCATCGAGTGGTCCGGCTCCATGGCCCAGCTGGAGCGTGCGCTCGGTTGGCTCGACCGCTGGCAGAACGACGGGACCGCCCTCAGCGTGGCCTGCGACGTGTCCGCCCGGGGCGTATCGACCCGCTTGGCGTTCGAGCTCCTCCTCGGGGAACCCTGGCACCGCCGACGCGCCAGGTTCTGGGCCCCGATGATCGGTCATTTCGTCGAGAAGGGATGGTGTACGCGCGCCAAGGCCGCCGCCCTGCGGTCCTGGCCCGAGGGGGACTATCTCCTGACGGAAAGACGGGTCTACCAACTCCTGACCGGGATCAATCACCTCAAGCTCCTGATCGACGGAGATCGCATCGCGACCAAGGCCTACATGGGCGCGTTCCTGCTACCGAAGTGAGCGGCGAGCGAACGGACCACGGAGCGATCCTCGTCGCGAGCGACGGGAAGACGAGCAGCGCCATCGACCGGGGCCTCGACTTCCTGAACGGGGCGGTGTCGGGAGCGGGCGTATGGGAGTGCCACCATTACGCTCTCGCCGACCCCGCCGTCCTGCTGCCTGACGCCAACCCCTTCGTGGGCGCGCTCGGGTCCCTGGAGCTCGCCGGCGTCGACGATCCGCGTGCAGAGGCCGTCCTGTCGCGCACGCGACACCACCTCGGCGACACGATCGAGTTCCCCGGAGTCTGGAGGTACTGGCCACACCTGCCGCCGGACGTGGACACCACCTCGATCTGCTCTCTGGCCCTGGGGTTCCATCCCTGGTTGCTCGCCGGTTGGAACCGGGAGCGCCTGACGCGGAACCGCGACGGCCGGGGCCGCTTCCACACCTGGCTGCGGGATGGGCCAATCACCTCGATCGACGCCGACGCGATCGTCAACGCCAACGCGCTGGCGTATCTCGGCGAAAGCGCCGCCACCCGGCCCACGCGCGACTGGCTGGCCTCCCTCCTCCAGACCGGCGACGAGCGCCAGGCCATCCACTACTACTGGGACCCGATCGATCTCTACGCCGCCATGGCGCGAGCTCACCAGTTGCAGACGCCCCTCTTCGAGGACGTCCGATCGCTGCTCGCGGCGCGCATCCGGGACCGGCGCGAGGACGACGGGTCCTACGGCGACCTTCTGCGCACCGCCCGCGCTCTCGTGTCCCTCCATTCCGTCGGTTGCCCTCCTTCCCGCGCCGAGCTCGCCGCGTCGGCGCGCCTCCTGCTGATGCGGCAGCAACGCGACGGCGGCTGGCCCGCCTGCCCCCTTTCCTCCGGCCCTCTCTGGCCGGAGGAACGCCGCTTCGCGTTCGCGTCCCGGTGCTACGACACGGCCTGCTGCGTCGCCGCGCTCCATCGCGCGCGCGCGATGCCCGGTCAGCGATAGCTGTCGCCGAGGGGCCGGCGACGCCCCCGTCGCGGCGGGCGACCGCGTCCACCGTCCGCCCTGCCGGCGGTCATGCGCCGTTCTTCGCCGTCGCGATGGCGGCGCCTACCTTGATCAGCTCCACGGCGAAGTCCGTCGCGAATTTCCGCTCGAAGGACGCCGCCGCCAGCTCGAGGAACTCTCCGACGCGGATGGGTCCCCGTTCCAGCAGCGACTCGATCAGGCTCCGGCAGCGCGCGTCCAGCTCGAACTCCTGGCCGTTCGCGCGAAGCCCGAAGACCCCCTCCCCGGGCCCGACTCGTACGCGCGCCTGCTCCCAGCCGCGAATGCTCAGCTCCAACTCCTCCCAGGCCTCGCTTCGCCACGGCTCGATCCGTTCCAGGAACTGGCCCGGCGCCAGCGCCTGCCACGAACGCTGCAGGTCATGGGCCAGGGCGCCCTCGCCGGCCTCGACCAGGGCCGCGTCCACCACCTTCCTGAATTCGAGCAGGAAGTCGCGCAGACTCTCGTCGTTCGCGAAGAGGGGCACGTTGCGCCGCAGGCCCTCGTGGCTGGCAACCCTCGCCTCCAGCCAGCGGAGAAGGTCCGTGCCCTTGAGATAGTGAGGGGTCAGGGTGAGATGAATGGTGCCCCGACCGTCGTTCTCCTCGGCGACGTGGGCGCTGTGCCACCAGCCCCGGGGAATGTAGAGCACGTCCCCTTCGTCGAGGGTGCCCGTCCACACGGGGTGGGCGGGCGCAACGTCGTTGGGCTCCACGTCGCGGCCGAGCGGCTGCCTTCGCACCTCTCCCCACAGACGCCAGACCTTCTGACCCCGCACCTGGATGATATAGACGTCGTGATCGTCCCAGTGCGTGCTGAAGCACGGCGTGGCGCGCCAGGACGCGTAGAGGTTGACGCCGGCGTAGGTGGCCACGCTGCTCTCTATCTCGCTGATCAGCGCGCGGGCCGGCTCGTGAATCGTATGCACGCTGTTGAGGATCACGGATGCGCCGTTGCGCACGAAGGCTTCGAACCTCTGCGGGTTGACGGTGCCGTGCCACGGCGCATGCGAGCGCGAGCCGAAGCGGTAGCCCAGGTAGGAGTAGAGGTGATCCGGAACGTAGTTGCTGTCCTGCACGACCTGCAGTTGCGACTGGGACAGGTTGCGGTTGTAGATCAGGTCGGTGAGGGCCTCCCAGGACACCAGATGGTGGAAGCGCTCACGCGGCCCGCGAAAGAGCATGGGACGAGTGCGCTCGTACTGGGCCTGGTGGAAGGCCCGCGACCCGAGCGGACAGAACAGTCTCTCCAGACCACGCACGCCCTCTTCCTCGCCGGTCACCCGGAACTCCTCGATGGCCAGGGGGGGCGGCGGAGCTTCCGCCGGCTGCTCACGGGCGTCTTCGAAGCCCAGCTTGATCGGAGGGATGCCCGCGCGCCGGGCGATGACATGCGCGAGGGCATCCTCGTAGGCCTCCTCTTGCCGGAACTGGGCCCGCATGGCGATCCCGCCCAGGACCGGCTTGACGCCGCGGAACATCTGCGATGCCTTCATGCCTGTTCTCCCTCCGTCATCGTACCCGGCTCCAGAAGCTGTCGGGCAATGAGACGCTGGAACGCCCCGGGCTCGCGGGCGAGATCCTCGTACGAGCCCGACTGCACCAGCCTCCCCTTCTCCAATACATGGATGGTATCCGCCGCTCGAATGGTGGACAGCCGATGGGCGATGACCACCCGGGTTGCCGCCAGCCTTCCGATGCTCTCCATCACCAGGGCCTGCGACTTGTTGTCGAGCCAGTTGGTCGCCTCGTCGAGGAACACGACGCGAGGCTTGCGAACCAGCGCCGCGGCGATGAGGATTCGCTGCATCTGCCCGCCCGAGAACGCCCCGGTGTCTCCGACCGGCGTATGCATGCCCATGTGCATCTGGCGAATGTCCTCGTCGACGGCAGCGAGTCTCGCCGCTTCCCACGCGTTCTCTTCCGTCAGGTCGCGGGCAACCCCGATGATGTTGGTCAGCACCGATCCCGGCTGGAGGCTCCCGTTCTGGGAGACGACGCCGAGCTGGCGCCGCAACGTTCGCCGATTGAGCTGCGCCACGTCATGGTCGTCGTAGTAGACGGCGCCGCGGGTGGGCTCCTCGAGACCGAGGGCGAGATTGAGCAGCGTGCTCTTCCCGGCGCCGGATTCGCCGACGATCGCGGCGAACTCTCCCGGACGTATGTGCAGCGAGACGTCGTCGAGGGCGGCCGCGTCGCTGTCCGGGTGGGCGAAGCCGACCCGTTCGAAACGCAGGTCGCCCCGCAGGTCGACCTCGCCCCCCCCGGCGACGTCGTCGCGCACGTCCGGGGCGAGGGCGAGCAGCGGCTTCACCTGCTGATACTCCGGAATGATCGACGACAGGGCCTGCACGGTCGCGCCGAGGCGCGTGGTTGCGCCGAAGAACATCATGGACGTGGCATAGATGACGAAGAACGCGCCCGCCGTCATGTCCCCGGAGTCCAGGAGCAGGGTCGTCGCCAACAGGATCGCCGACGCCGCCCCGGGAATGCTCGCGGTGATCGCGACCGCCAGCTCGTTGAGGCGGTTCACCTGAATCTCCGCCCGCTTCTGACGGACGTAGCCTCGCGCCCAGAATGCGAACGCGCTGTCCTCGGCGCCGGACGATCGCAGCTTGCCGATGCCGGCGATGAGCTGGGACAGGGTCCCGGCGAGCCTCTGGCGCGCGTCGACATGGCGTCGCTGTGGCGCGAACTGCATGACCGCGAGCCCGACGATCGCCGCGGCCGCGGCAAGGCCGACGGTCAGGCTGACGCCGGCGAGCGCGGGGTCGTACGAGAACAGGAAAAACAGGGTGGGAAACAAGAACAGGACCGAGACGAGCGCGCTCGTGACGACGTTCGACGCACGCTCCCGCAGGCTGTGGAACACCAGGGCGCGCGAGGTCAGCTCCCCCGCGGAATAGCCCCGCAGGGAGCTCGGCCGCAGGGCGACGATGCGGTCCCAGACCGCTGCGCCGAGGCGGGTGGCGGCGCGCGCCTCGACCCGGAGCAGCGTCGAGGTCTGCTGCAGGGTCATGAGGACGCCGAAGAGCGCCACGACCAGCATCACCGCCGTCAGCGACCACAGGAGCTCCCGGCTTCCGGCCGGCATGACCCAGTCCGCGAACAGTCCGACGGCGAAGGGGGGAAAGAAGGCGCACAGGCCGACCAGGAGGCCCGCCGCCGCGAAGCGCGCCGCCTCCATCGGCAGGCGGTGCCCCGCCATGAAGGCCACATCCTTCGTCGTGACCGGACGGGGTGGAAACGGCCGATAGAAGACCCAGGCCCCGTCCTCCAGCCGCGCCACGTCCGCACCGTTCAGACGCTTCGAGCCGCCCGCCGAGGGGTCGATGATTCGATAGGGGCCGATGGCGCTCGGGAGCAGGGCGACGGGACGGCCGTCTTCGCGCCGAAACGCCAGCATCGAGAAGCTGTCCCCGTTCCACCAGTTGCTCTCGGACGAGAGATCGACCTCGCGCGCCCGCACCCCCGAGGCGATGAGAATGCCCTCGAGGGTCGGCTCCACCCCCTCGGGTTCCACGAAACGTATCTGCTCCCTCCGGCCGATCGGCCTGAGGGCCTGCATCAGCGGGGAGCCGCCCAAGGGCGGGCCGGACAGGCCGCGACCGGGCTGCGCGATGCGTCGGAGTTCGCGTCGCGCCTCGTCCGCTGCCCCCTCGCGCAACTTCGCGCTGTCGACCTGCAGATTGGCGACGTCTATCGAGGCCAGCCTCCGGGTCAGTCGTTCCGCCGCCAACACCATGCGGTGGAATTCCCGCAAGGCGCCTTCCAACCGCCCTTGTCGGACGAGGTCCAGGGACGAGATGGTGGAAACCTCCGCGGTCGCGCCGAAGGTCATCCAGGTGCAGGGCGTAACGGGCATGAACTCGGGCATGTCCGGTCCGGTGTGACCGGTCCCCAGGAACGCCCCCACCCGGCGGGTCGGAAGCCATACGATACCGCGATGGGCCGAGACTGCCGCCTGCGGTGCTATCAGGACCTCCTCTCCCGTCCGGACGGCAATATCGACTCTCGGCAGCAGTGGGACGTCGCGCGCCACGCATTCCGACAAGGCCTCGACCCACAGGTCGGTCTCCTGCGCGAAGGCGCTCGGCGACAGGCTCTCGAGAACGCCCGGAAGGGGAAGCCTCTGCACGCGGAACCCCGGGAGCCCCTTCAGGCGCAGTTGCAGACGGGACTCCCCGGTCCCGTCCACGCAGAAGAGCAGGCGCCCCGCCTCGGCGCGGGTCACGTGCTTGTAGCTCGAGACGACCCGATCGCCTTCGAGCTCCACGACGAAGACATCCACCTCGCCCGACTCCACCCACCAGAGGCAATCGACGTCGTCGAGCACGAGTTCGCCCGCGACCGTGGCGAACGTGTCGGTGGCCAGCCGCCGGAGCCGTTTCCCGGCTGTGTGGACCGTGTTCGGTTCAGACATCGACTCCACTACTGGTTGGCGACCAGGTGTCGGTACAGACCGTCCCTGTCCCGGATCAGCTCGTCGTGGCTGCCCTGCTGGATGATGCGTCCCTTCGCCAGCACGATGATCTCGTCGCAGTCGCGCACTGTGCTGAGGCGATGGGCGATGATCAGGCATGCGCAGCCGCGCCGGCGCAACGCGTCGTCGATCTCCGCCTCCAGTGCCGCGTCCAGCGAGCTCGTCGCCTCGTCCAGGACGACCAGCGAAGGCCGGGTGACGAGGGCGCGCGCGATCTCCAGCCGCTGCCGCTGGCCCCCGCTGAAGTTCGTACCGCCTTCCTCGACCCGCGCCGAGTAGTTCAGGGGACGGCGGGCGATGTCCCCGTGGATGCCTGCATCCCGCGCGGCGGCGATGACAAGCTCGTCGGGAACGGCACGGTTCCACATCGTCAGGTTCTCGCGCACGCTGCCCGCGAACAGGGAGATCTGTTGGTTCACGACCGCCACCGACTCGCTGAAGATCCGGTGGGGGATTCCCTCGCGCGGACGTCCATCGAACAGCACCTCCCCGTCCCACGGCCGGTAGGCACCGGAAATCAACAGCGCCACCGTCGACTTGCCCGACCCGCTCGGGCCGACGAGCGCCACCCGTTGCCCCGGTCTCACCGACAGGTTGAAGCCATGCAACAGCGGTGTTCCGTACGGCTTGTACCCAAAGGAAACGTTGCGCAGCACCAAGTGGCCGGCCAAGCGCAGCCGGCCGTCGATCGTCGCGATCCCGTCCGCCCGCGTGCCGTCCCTTGCAACCACCCACGGGTCGTCCTGCGCTTCGACCACGTCGTTGACGCGCCGCAGGTCCGCGTCGAGCACGTGAATCACGTCCGCGGACAGCAGGAGCCCGGCTACCGGGACCAGGAAGCTGTTGGCAATGAAGTAGAGAGCCATGAGATCGCCCAGTGACAGCGCCCCCGTTATCACGCGTTGGCCCCCGGCTCCCAGCACGACGGCGCTGCCGAGGATGGTCATGAGCGTCGGCACCCCGGCGCTGACCAGCCCCAGCTCACGGAACCGTTGCCGGGCCACGAGCTCCCGGGTCTGGTACCCGGTCCAGCTTGCGAAGAAGTCGTCCTCGTTGCCCGCCGCACGTATCGAATAGAGGTTCCTCGCCGCGAAGTTGCTGATCCCGGCCAGTTGCCCCTGTTCGCGGCGCATCCGGTGGTTGTGGTCGAGACGGAAACGCGAGACTGCCCGCAGGGCCAGCAGGCCTACGGCCCCAATGACCGCCACCAACGTCGCGGTCAGCGGGTCGAGGGCGACCATGGCGACGAGGAAGGCAAGGCACATGCAGAGGTCGATCAGCATCCTGGAGAGATGCAGCGAGCCTGCGCCGGCAATCGCATCGATCAACAGCGTGCGTTGAGTCAGGTCCCCGGCAAAGCGGCTCTGAAAGTACTCGATGGGCAGGCGGAACATCTTTGTGATGAAGCGCTCGGCCTGTTCCACGGACACTGTGACGTTGAGGTTGCGCAGGCTCCGCTGCTGCAGCCACGTCACGCCGAAGGTGAGCGCGGTCAGCGCACACACGCCCACGACGATGGGGGTGCCGGACGCTTCGCGATCGACGAGCACGTTATCGACGAAGGCCCTCAGCAGCAGCGGCAGGCCGATGCCGGGCGCGACCAGCACGAGGCCGCATAGCGCGCAGAACAGAAGGCGCAGCCGATGCCGCCTGAACCACGGGCCCAGCTGCCGGCGCAGGCTCGGCCGCTCGCCGCGCTTCTCGAAGCCCGGAGTCGGTTCGAACTCCAGGACGACGCCGGTGAAGCGGGCATTGAAGTAGTCGTGGGAAACGGTGCGGTAGCCGTTGGCGGGGTCGTTGAGCAGGTACCTGCTGCCGCGAAAACCCTCCAGCACCAGAAAGTGGTCGAACTCCCAGAACAGGATGGCTGGAAGCCGCATCTTCCGAAGGTGGCGCGGCTCCCGGCGCCAGCCCGTCGCCCGCAGCCCATAGTGCTCCGCCGCCAGTTGCAGGCCCCGGCCCGTGCAGCCGTCCCGGTTGACTCCGCACCGGGATCGCAACTCGTCCATGCTCACCCAGCATCCGTGGTGCGCGAGCACTATGCCGAGACAGGCGGCGCCGCACTCCGAGGAGTGGACCTGCTGGAAGCTGGGGGTCCGGCCTCGAGCTACGAAGTACCTTGTCCAATCCACGACCGTGGTCTCTTGGGGCGCCGTCTCGGGGCTCCACCGGATTCACTGCCGGCCGGCCGGTCTCCACGCATCACTTCGGGAGTTGCCGCGTCAGAAACCGCAAAGGGCTCTCGCGGCCCAACGGAATGCGCAGCCGGTGAAGGCCGTCCGCCGCGGCCCGCTCCTCTCGCAGAGCGCGCGCGGGAACGTCGATCCTGACGAGCAGCGACCGGCCCGGCCGGAGGCCGGTTGCCTCCACTATCCGCGATCGAGTCTCACCGGTGTGACTCGAGACGGAAAGCACGGTTCCCGCCACTTTGCGACTCGCCGTGGCACGGAAGGAAAGGACGTCGACGCGCATGCCCGGAGCAAGCGTCTCGGCGTCCCGCACGGAAACCAGAGCGAGCAGCTCCGCGCGACTCTCGTCTTTTCCGTCGAGGGTGGGCGACGCCGTCATCGCATCCCACCGCTCCGCCGGCACGCCATAGAGCCAGAGGCTGTGGTCCGTCGTCCCCAGCACGAGCCATGCCAGCACGAGCACGGTCAGGCCGACAGACAGCCTCATCAGGACGAATTGATGCGGCGGATCCACGCGGACGAGTCCGTGCAACGAGTCGGGTCGGGCGTGCGCGACGACCGCGTCATCCCTGTAGACGTTGCTCGCGAACATTACCCGCTAACGCAGCCGGCACGGTCCCAGGGCGGCTACTCGTCATAGTCGTTGGCGTCCCACCACTGCGGGGCGTTGTTCCAGCGGTCGTTGTCGTCTTCACCGCGGTCATTGGCCCAGCTGGCGGCGCTGACGGACTCCAGCTCGGACGCCTTCAGCCTCGCCCTCGGCGGAAGCACGATATTGGTGGTATGCGCGCTGTCTTCCAGCACCTTGATCTTCAATCCCTCCGGAATGCCGACACCCAACTCCTCCTTGATCGCACCGTGCGGATCTGCGAGCAGTCTGGCCCTGAACTCTTCGTCCTCCGTCGCCTTCTCCAGAAGGTGAATGCGCATCTGCCCTGCGGTCTTCATCGTCCCCTCCCCCTGGCAGGTGTTACCTGCAGAATCGTGCCCGCACCGACCAATGGGCAGGCGTTAGGAGTCCCGCGTACCGATCCGAGTCGACCTGCTGCCGCAGCGTGAGCGCGTCCGCCATGTCGACGACGGAATCGTCGCGACCCATCGGAAACACCGCCTCGCACAGTCCGGTCGACGCCCGCAGCAGGACCGCCTGCAGCGTCCACGAGTTCCGACTCTCACTAATACAAGACGTCAGCGAGGCGATTCTGAACAGGTTGCCGTCGTTTTGTCCGTCGTTGCGAATTCGGGATGGCGTTGCGCAGCCGAACGACCCGCCTGCCGTAGCGCCATGCGGGCTGTCCTAAACCCCCGCTGGCGTCCGGCTCGCCGGAGTCTCGGCGACGGGACACCCACGATACGACTCCTCTTGGCCCGGTGCCGCTTGAGTCGTAGCATTGCCCAGGCGGCCGTCCAGCCCCACCTGCGTCGGTAGGCTCGCTTCCCGGCGCAGAGCGCTACGTCCTCGCGCTAACCGATGCGGTGCCGCATCAGTTGTGGCCCCGCAGCGCCTCGATCTCCCGTCGCGGTTTATCGGGACTCTTCCATGGCCACCCTCCGTCGAATCGGGAGTGCCCGCGGCAGTTCGACCTCGCGTCCATGCGGCCTGCATCTTTCGGGTCCCTGTACCTCCATCGTCCAGGCCGCCGAGCAGGCTCCCCCATCGTGAGATGGGTGCGGCTCTTCTTCGTGGAGGGCTCTCTCGCCTGTTCGTAGGCGTTTTCGCTCGCGGGCGCTCCCCTTTCGGCCTGCCTTTGCGGGGGCAGCGGCCACCCGCCTGGTTCGGACCATCAGCCTGAGCGGGTGACGGCACCGGGGCGCTTCGGTCTGTCCCTCTCCGGCGCGCGCTCCTGAACATTTGAGCGGCGTTTTGGTACGGTGTCGTGGGATGGCAGAGCCGGCTGCGCTGGCCGTGGCGACGACGAGGTTCTCGGGACGAGCCTTTCAGCGTGCAGGAGGTGACGCCTGATCGGCGAGATTGTGCGGGATTGTTCGGGCTTGAGCCGGATGGAGCTGGCGCGCACCGTGTGCGAGCTGTTTCGGTGGCGGCGCCCGAATGGGGGGCTGAAGGCCCGGGAGTGCCGGGAGTTCCTGGAGCGGCTCGACGCGGAGGGTGCGCTGGTTCTGCCTGCCAAGCGGCGTGGCCGCGCGGTGGGTTCAGTCACCCGCGTGCCCCGGACGGCTGCGGGGGAGCCGGGGCGAGCGCTGCTTGGGAGCGTGCGCGACATCGAGCCGCTGGATGTCGAGTTGGTGCGCGAGCCCGCCCAGCGCCTGCTGTTCCGGGAGTTGGTGGGACGCCACCATTACCTCGGGCATACGGTTCCGTTCGGCGCCCACCTGCGCTATCTGGTGTTTGCGTCGCGGCCTCAGCGGGCGGTGGTCGGCTGCCTGCAGTTCTCCAGCCCGGCGTGGCGCATGGCGGCGAGGGACCGCTGGGTCGGCTGGGACGATCGGGCTCGTGCGCGGAATCTGCAGCACGTGGTCAACAACAGCCGCTTTCTGTTGCTGCCGTGGGTTGCGGTGCGCAACCTCGCCAGCGCGGTTCTGGCGCGCGGCCTCTCGCAGTTGGCGGAGGACTGGCCGCGCCACTACCACCTGGGGCCGTGGCTGGTGGAGACGCTGGTGGATTCCCGCCGCCACCACGGGGGGTGCTACCGCGCCGCCCAACTGGGTCGCCGTGGGGGCCACGAGCGGTCGCGGTCGCATGGACCGGCACGGCCGCCGCGCTGGTGCGGTGCCCAAGACGGTGCTGGTCTATCCTATGGTTCGGCATGCGCGGCAGTGGTTGCGGGAGCGGTGAGCGATGCGAGTCGTCCCTCCCCGCGCTGCGGCATCCGACCCGGCGCCGTATGCGGCGGCCGAGGCCGCCTTCGGCGAGGCCAAAGCCTACCTTTCTTCTCGCGAAGCACAACGGATGAGTGAGAGCGACCTCGAACGGGAGTTGCACCGTCGGGGCCAGGAATTGATGCGCAAGCTCCTGCAGGGGCACCTCGATCAGCGCAGTCCGGGCGAGGCCGCCGGTCCGGTCGAGGGGGCCGACGGTGTCGAGCGCTCACAACGGCGCGTGCACGAGCGCCGCCTCGAAACGACCTTCGGGACGGTGGCGGTCGAGCGCGTGGGCTACGCACGTCCCGGTCAGAACAGTCTGCATCCGCTCGACGCCGCGCTGAACCTGCCGCCGGAGCGTTACTCGCTCGAGGTGCGTCGGCGGGTAGCCGAAGCGGCCGCGTCGCGGTCGTTCGACGAAGCGCTGTTCGATCTGTCTCGCAGTACCGGGGCCGAAGTGCCCAAGCGGCAGGCGGAACAGTTGGTGGCTCGCGCGGCAGAGGATTTCGATGCCTTCTACGAGGCCCGCCGGGCGGCGGATGGCGAGCCGCCGCCCGAGGGGTCGGTTGTCGTGCTCACCTTCGACGGCACGGGCGTGGTGCTGCATCGCGACGACCTGCGCGAGGCGACGCGCAAGGCGGCCGAGAAGCGCCGGGAGCAGCTCTCCCGGTTCAAGCGCCTGAAGCCGGGAGAGAAGAAGCACTCGAAGCGCATGGCGGCGGTGGCCGCCGTCTACACGACCGCGCCGTTCGTGCGCAGCCCCGAGCAGTTCCTGCAGAGCCTGATGCCCCGACAGCCGGGAGCCAAGCCCCCGCTCGTGCGGCCGCGCCCGGTGGCCAAACGGGTCTGGGCGAGCCTCGAACGGGAGCCGGCAGAGGTGGTCGCCGAGGCGATGCTGGAAGCCGAACGCCAGGACCCCGAGCACGTCAAGCGCTGGGTCGTCCTCGTCGATGGCGCCGAGACGCAGCTCGACCTCGTCGAAGCGGGTGCCGCCGCCTACGGCGTCGACGTCACCGTGGTACTCGACATCATCCACGTGGTCGAGTACGTCTGGAAGGCGGCGCATGTGTTCCATCGCGAGGGGAGCCCCGACTTGGAATACTGGGTCTGGACGCGCGTGCAGCGCATTTGATCAACGACAATTATTTTTGCCGGTTGGCGAGGACGCGATCGGCCGGTTCG
>VXME01000125.1:0-54018 GCA_009861545.1 Acidobacteriota bacterium
CGTCCCCCCGCAGATCGCCCTCAACCCACCCATACCTGTTTCAGGAGAGCCAGATTTTCCCGCTGATTCCTGCGCACGGTCACGGAGCTGCCCGTCGTATCCAACCAGGTGTCGGGAAGCTTTGGGATGAAGTCCGCCGGTTTGTCCGGCCATGGCTCGGTTTGGCTGATGTAGAGATAACCTGCCACGCCGTCCTCGGTGTCAAGGCGATCCGAAAGAGATCGGGTCATGTACACCGGGCGCCCGCCCTCGTTTTGTCCTCGCCGAACCGTGTAATACTCCTGGCCACATTCCCGGCAGAACGCGAGAGCAAGCAGGATCTTGTCCCGGCCAGTCCCTGGCACGAACTGCTGTGCTCGTAGCGTAACGTGTCGGGTCTCCTCCGGCTCAAGCGAAGCGTAGACCGCTTCGCCTTTCGAAACGAACTGATGCAGGCGGAACGCGAACAGCGGATGGCCGTTTGCATCCCTGCAGCCGTACGCCGACAGCAGTGTCTCACGTAGCTGGGCCTCGCAAGAATCCCGATCCAGGTTCGTCAGTTTCGCAAGCGAAGCTGCGGCACCCTCGTCGCCGGATAGCGAGCGCGGCACGCACCGACCCAGCCGTCCGCTTCCCGCTTCCCTTCGAACGCCAAGCGTCGTTTCAATCCAGGCAAACAACGGATCAGCCAGGATCGAGTCCGTATCCCTCTCCGGAAGTTGAACCGGAGGCTGCAACCGGTTTCGGAGCCCCTCGACCACAATCGGGTCAGAGAAGTCCTGTTCCGGCGTAACGCGGCGAAGTGTCTCACCTATCACCCGTTGGGGCTTGACCGTAACCCCGAACAGCCGGGATGCGAGGGCTGCCACTTCATTTCGCTGCTCGGCCCATGTGCCGCTGCCCGCGAGGGTTGCCGACGTACCGACGTGCAACAGTTGCTTCGCGACGCACGCCTCTCGCAGTCGGCGCACGAGCATCGCAACATCCGCGCCCTGACGTCCGCGGTAGGTGTGCAACTCGTCGAGTACAAGGAACCGCAGGCCCGTCGCCGCAGTGATTAGCTGGTAGTCCCAAGGCCGGGTCAGTACCAACTCCAGCATCACGTAGTTCGTAAGCAGGATATCGGGCGGATTGGAAATAATCTCCTTCCGCTCATCGTCGGGTTCCTGGCCGGTGTAGCGCCGGAAGGTCACCGGCGAATGACCGTCCGGGTAGCCCAAGCACAAGAACTTCTCAAGTTCGCCCATCTGGCTGTTGGCCAGCGCGTTCACGGGGTACACGATGATCGCCTGTATACCCTTACCGCTACCCCGGCGCAGAACATGATCGACGATCGGCACGATGTACGCGAGGCTCTTGCCCGAACCCGTGCCCGTCGTCAGAACGTAGCTGTCGCCGGCGCGTGCCGCCCGGATCCCGTCGACCTGATGACGATGAAGCTGGAACGGCGCGCCGAGTCGTCCATCCTCGCGCTTCTCACGGAAGATGTTGATGCACTCTGGATGCAACTCACCCGCGTCGATCAACTGCTGCAGTGTGTCACCAGACTCAAATGCCGGACTCAACTGGATGAGGGGATCCGGCCAGAGGAATCCGGTGTCCATCTCCTGATCCACGAGCTGGCGGATGCGTTCGTCCTTGATGGTGAGGAAGCTGCGGACGTACGCGCCGTAGTCTCGGATGACGTTGTCGCGCAAGCTGAAGACGTCCATCTGAGGGTCTCTGATCGCTAGGGGCTAACCATCCCCCGGGGCGATCTTGTCATGCTCACCCGCCCAAATAGGTTGGACCTGCTTACCACGAGCTCCGTAACGAGAAGGTCGGTGACGTGCTCCGGTTCTGACTGGATTCCGCTCGACGCCGCCTCTCCTGTCGACCACGGCCGAGGCGACGGGCTGCGCCGCTGTCGGCGGTCGCTGTTTCCCGGGGTGACTCGTCATCCCTCTGCCTCGATACTATGCGACGCGCTCGATCGTGATCCGGATCTTCGAGTTTCGGGACATCTTTCCGCTTCCGTAGATCACGTCAAAATGTTCTCTCGGGATGTAGACAATCGGAACGGCCTTGTTGTTGCCGGGATCTTTGAACACATAGTAGTTGCCGCTGCCGCGCTCACTGATCGTGTCATAAGGCACACCGTCGTAAGTCAAATCGTCCATACCCCGCCTCATTTTCACCAGGATGGTAGCACTTGACCCTAGCACGCCGCTAGTGGGCGGTCAAGTCCCCTTTGAGAACCAAAACGGTCCTGGATGCACTGTGTTAAGGCGAGAAACGAGTGCGGTCGCGACCGCTCGCGGCGCCGCGCCCACTCGCGGTCATGTGGTAGAACGCGGCTGCGGCGCTTACGTGCCACGCCGGCAGCAGACCAAACAGCAGGCCGGCCAGGAGCTACGCGGCCAAGTTGAACAGCAGGGTCGTGGAGCCAAATCGAGTTCTCCTCCAGCCGCGGCAACATCGGCAGACCGAAGCGGACCAGCAGCCGCACAGGCAGCGCCAGGAGCAGCGTCGCGACGGCCGCCCGCCACGCCGAACGCCCGGCGCCACGAGAAGGACCGATCCGGCCAGCCGCGCGGGTCTCGGGGAGGGGGCGCGAAATCGCCACCTCGCCGTGACGCGTTTTGGCGCGGACCAAAAACAGGTTGGAGACGTTGGCGCAGTCGGTGCGCAGCAGTAACCCGGCCGCGCTCAGCGGGATCCACAACGTCGTCTGGATGTCGCCGACCACTCGCGGCTAGAGCGGCACGATCAGCGGCTGGTACTCCCTCGCCATGACCGGGGCAGCAGACCGGTCGGGAAGGCAACTCCTTCAGATCGGTCACACCGGGCGCTAATCGTGCGGCGCAGTTCGACAGCATGGCGCCTCGGTCTCGGCCCGGAACCTGCTCCAGCGACGCCCCGTCCGCCATGCGCACCACGCCGTTCAGCCCGAAGAAGTCCAGCCGTACGTTCTCCGGGTCGAGGCGCATCGGCCGCGACAGGGCGGTCTCCGGCCGCGGAAACGCGAAACCCGGGGGCATAGTAACCCCCACAATCGCGACGCTCTCGCGATCGGTCTTTACGACCCGCCCCACGACGCCGGGATCCGTGCCGAATCGGCTCCTCCACAACCCGTCGCCGAGCACGACCACCGGGGCGGCGCCCGGCCGGTCCTCCTCGGCTGTGAACGGGCGACCGAGGCGCGGCGGCGTCCGCAGCACGTCGAAGAGCGACGCGGTGACGCTGGCCGCCGGCACGCGCTGCGCGTTGTCCGGATCGGTGAAGCCGACCGCCACGTCGCTGAATCCCGCCACGCCGGCGAGGGTGCGGCTGTGCTCCTGGTAGAGGAAATGGAGCACATCCGACATCGGAAGGTCGTCGAGCGGTCCGAGTTGCCGGGCCGCGTTCCAGAGCAGGACAAGCCGCTCGGATTCCGGGAACGGCAGCGGCCGCAGCAGCACCGCGTTGACGACGGTGAAGATCGCGACGGTCGCGCCGACGGCGACCGTCAGCGTCAGCAGGGAGAGGAGAGTGCGGCCCGGGTTGCCCGCGGCGCGGCGCCACAGGAGCCGGAGCTGCGAAGAGAGCGACATGCTCTCCTACTGTAGGGACCCCGGCGGCCCGAGCACATGCCGACCACGCGGTCAGGATTGAGACCGTGGAAGATGTCGGCGATCGACGCGCCGCGAGTCGCTGGCTGCCACCTAACAGCAGTCCGAGAATCCGCCCTGATGGCGTTGATTACTATGAGCCCGGCGCGACATCACCCGACGTCAGCGTGTACCAGATCGTCCAGATGAGCCCCATCGCGGCAAGGAGACTGCCTGCTACTCTGACCACGAACTGAAGAAGAAACCGGCGGCTTTCGCTCTGTTCCTTCGCGCGGTCTTCATCGATCATCGCGTTGAGGTCATCGCGACTGCCGTCGAGCACGCGGACCGCATCGCGCAACTGCCGGAACAACTCCATGTACTCCGTGGTCTGCTGTTGTACCGACGCGCGGCTGCCCCGGCCCTGAGCCAGCGTAGCCTGCGCTCCGATCGCGAGCGCACGGATGTTGGGATAGTCCCTGACGACGCGGCTGACAACGACGTCGTTGTAGTCATCCTGAAAGCGCCCAATCTCGTCGATCGCGTACAGGATCCCCGCCTCGGCGGCGTCGTACATCGCGCGCTCACAGTGGTTCTTGGCTTTTCTGAGTTCGTCAGGCTTGGAGATCTGCTTCTGGCCGTCGAGCGCTTGGAGCAAGTGGTGCCCAGCGTATCTGAGTTCGTTGTTGGCAGGAACGGCGACCGCGGACCGAAACTGTGCGACTTCGCGCGTGAATCGATCGGCGGTCTCGTAGCTCTCGGTGAGTTCGGAGACAGACGGGAATTCGGGCGGCATCGGTCAGAGCTTGCGCGCCAGCACTCGCTCACGCTCGCGATCGATGTCTTCGCGAGTTGTGAATTGACCCTGCTGCAGTCGAACGTTTCCGCTGCTCAGGTTGGACACGATCCGCCTGTCCGTCTCACGTCGCTTGGACTCGTCGGAAGCTGGCGGCGCAGGACGGGTTCGGACGCCGAACGCCGAGCGTGCTGCCTGAATCAGCTTCTTCATCAGGGACTCTCCCTCCCTGCCCTGCCTTCGGGCGTGTCCCGTACGCGCAAAACCCACCGCTCAGCGAGAATCCGCTGAACTTTGGCCCAACCCATGGTGAATTCTGTGGAAAACCGGATCCCGCGTCAACGGATATGGCCGCGACTCGCCCCGACCCGGCTGGAGCGTCCTGATCCCGTTGGGCGCGCACCGCTCGATGGGCACGCCACGAAATTGTGACTGAGATTCCGGCAACAGCATGCCCACGCACTCCACTAAACTTCCACTCTGCAATAGCTTACAGCAAAGCGAAAAGCGATCCGGCTGTGGGAAGTAACTCTTGCGCAACGCTCACAATTCGCCCGGGTCTCCGGTCACCCGTGGCGACAGATCCACCGCCCAGTCTCTGAGCCTCGCGACATCGACGCCTGCGCGATCCAGCAGCGTGACCAGCTCCTCCTGCCGCGGCTGCCCGAAGACCACCCGGTAGGCGGCAAGCTGCCGCTTCAACCGGTCGAACGCCTCGACCTCCGCCGTGTACGGCAGTTGCGGCACATGGCGCTCCACCCGGTGTTCGCCCGGAGCCATCCAGTGCGGAACCAGGTCGCTCTCCTCGGCATCCCGCGCGCACTGATTCGCCAGCTCGAACATCAACTTCCAGATGTCGTCGCCCGCGCTCCACGCCGCGAAGGCATCCTCAGCGTGGGAGGCAGCGACGTTCCGGCGGACGGCATGCCCCTTGTACCGGTGAATCCGCCCTTCACGCTGCTCCAGGTCCACCGGATTGCCCGGCAGGTTCCAGTGGACCAGGCGGTGGCACCAGGGATGGAAATCGAGCCCCTCCTGCCCTATCGACGTGCTGGTGAGCACGAAAGGCCGGAACGGGCTGTTGAACGCGGCGCGGACGGCGTCCTGGGTGATCTGCTCGCCGTCGTCCGTGCGGCCGTGGCCGAAGCGTAGTGCGAACACGGTGCGGACGCGGATCGCGTCGCGTTCGACGATGGCGCCGGATGCTCCTGGCTCGGCCCGGAAGAACTCGGCGTGGACACGGGCGCGCGCCGGGTGCACCACCGGGACGAGCTTTCGCGCGCACTTGGCGGCGGTCTCGTCCGGGCTGGCGTCCTCGGACCACGAGTCCTGCTCCCAGAGGAGATGCCACTGCTCGTCGAGCACCGCCTGCAGATTGCCCTGCCGGCAGTAGTGCAGCACGAGCCGCCAGTAGGCCGACTCGTCGCCGACGGCCGCGGTCCCGGCGGCGAGCTGTCGCAGCAGCGAGACCACGGCCGGCCGGTTGAAGAGGCGCCAGAACGCGTCGGCGATCAGCGCCGCGAGCCGGCGGCGCGTGGCGTCACGAACCTCGCTCCCGCCGCTCAGACTGCGGGCCGCGAGAATCGCCGGCGAGCCGAGGGCGAGGTCCGTGAGCAGCTCGGCGAGGTCAGGAGGCCGCCGGCCGAGCGATTGCGGGTCGACCGCGAGCAGATCGTCGACGTACGCGCCGAAGACGTCCGGATTCGGCTGCGGGAGCTGCTCGTTGTCCGACGCCCCGGAAAGCTCGCCGTCACGCCACGTCCGCAGGAAGGCCGGCAGTTCCGGATCCAGCAGGAGCGGCGCGGCCCATTCCCACCGATCGTCGACGGTCCCCGCCTGCGGGTTCGGCAGCCGCGGGTCCGAGAGCAAGTCGTCGACCTGGGCGCGCACCCACGCCCGGCGATCCTGCCCGGGCGGCGCGGCGAGCGGATGCGCCCGATCCGCCAGCGGCAGGCACGGCAGCAGCAACAGGAGGAGTCGGTGACGGGATCGGACGCCGGCCGCTGTCTGCGTCAGCCGCAGCAGCGGCCGCTGCTGCGCGTCGGGGTTGTCGTAGGAATCGAGCCGGCCGCCCATCATCAGCCGTTCCGCTTCGTAGCTGAGGACGGCGCTGACGACGTCCGGCACCAGGTTCCAGGCCGAGAACAACAGCCGCTTCGTCGCGTGTTCCTTGCCCTCGAACGGTCCCTCCAGCGGCCAGTACGGCAGCGTGGGCGGCATCCACAGCAGGCGCCACAGTCCTTCGTCGATCAACTCCCCGACCAGCTCCCGCAACTTGGCGTTCCCCGGGTCGATGCTGCCCCACGACCGCAACGTCGCCGCCTTCAGAAAGGCCGCATCGTGGCGCTGGAGCGCATCGACGATCTTGTCCGGGGGACGGGACGCGCCGAGCGCCTCGACGAGGAGCTCGTGGAACTTGTAGCCGTGCATGAAGTGCGCGAGATACGGCGCCGACTTCCAGAACGGCATCGGATCCTGGTTGCCGACGGCGCGGAACAGCGCGTCGGCGGCGAGGTACTGCCGCACGTCGCTCGCGGTGACGGGGGTGGTGCGCCGGTCCTCGGCCACCATCGCGTCCCGGTCCTCGCTGGCCGCGACCCGCTCGGTGCGCGCCATCACGTCCCGCAGCGAGTCTTCGACCGCGCGCTTCGCCCGCTCGACGCGTTCCACCTGGTCCGGCTCCCCGCCGGCCGCGCGTCGCAGCGCCGCCCCGAAGCGCGACAACTGCTGCTTGAGCTCCTCTACGAGGGCGTCGTCGTCGCCGAGCAGGAACCGCGTGGTGGCCAGGAAATCCTCGTAGTGATCCTCGTGCTCGATTTCCGCGTCGGCGGTGTAGAGCTTGTACGGCGTCGCGGAGAGCAGGAGCGTGCGCACTCGTTTCCTGTCATGCGCCTCGGCCTGGAACAGCTCCTGCGCCAGTTCCGCCGCGGCGTCGCGCTCGGTCCCCTGCGTACCTAACAGATTCTTGAAGCGCTGGAACTCGTCCAGGATGAGCAGATCGGGCTCGAGCGCCTTGACGCACGCGCCGGCCAGCACGCGGCGCAAGTCGGAGATGACCCGGTCGCGCTGGTACCGGGCTTCGGCCGGCCAGCGGTGATAGCGGCGGAACGTGGTGTCGAGAAGACCTCGCAGCCTCTCGTCCAATTTCGGCTGCTCGCGGAACGCCGCCTCGAAGCGCCGGCGTATCGTGGCGTCGATGGGCCGGGGGTTGTTCTTCAGCCGCCAGCGCCACTCGTCCGTCCTGGTGATCCCTCCCTGCAGGAGATTCATCAGCGCCGTATGCTGGTCCATCAACGGCTGGAGCAGTTGAAACAGCACTTCCCGCTCCTCGCCCCGGCCGGTCGAGTGTCCCAGGTCCAACGAGGTGCCGGGGGTGAAGCTGACGAAGTTCAGCTTGCTGTCGGCGAGTCCGGACTCGCCCTCCCGACGCGCCAGCTCCGTGGCCAGCATCGTCAGGCGAGTCGCCAACGCGAACGACCCTTCTTCCGCCGCGCCCACCTGCAGCTTCGGGAGATTGGCGCGCGCGATGCTGCCGTTGCTGCAGATGTAGACGATGTCGATCCGGTCGACGTCGTTCCAGAGGTGATCGATGGCGCGGGCGATGATGCCGCGGGCGACCAGCGTCTTGCCGAGGCCCACCTCGTCGGCCACCAGGAAGCGCCCGGTGCCGTTCTCCGCCTGGAACAGGCGGTGGAAGGCGTGCTGCACCGTGCGGCGCTGAAACGGCTTGAGGGGCTTGAGACTCGCCTCGACGGATGGTCGCTTCATGAACGCGGCTCCCCGGCGACCGCCGCCTCGACGGCCGTCCAGACGGCGAGCAGATCGTCCGGCACGATGCGCCGCCCTTCCTCCGTCTTCCGCAGGTCGTCGATCAGCCGGCGGACCGGCTTCAGGCGATCAGGGTCTCGGGACGCGGTGCGGACGAGGTCGTCGAGCAGCGTCTCGCCGCCGAGGCCGACTCCCCAGGACGCGGCGCCGTCTCCTTGCCCTTCGTCCGTCAGCGCCGCGGGCAACTGCTCGATCCCGCCCAGCAGCGCCCGCAGGAAGCGGAGGAACTTCTCCGGGCTGTCCAGCAGGCCCCGGAGCACGTGGCGCATCCGGTCGGCGGGCATTCCCTCGGCGGGAAGCCGCAGGGTCATGCGAATGTCGTCCACGCCCGGCATCGAGACGCGCAATCGAAAGGCGATGAACGCCGTCAGGCGTGCGACCGGCAGCCTCCAGCGCAACGGCTCGTCCAGCCGCAGGGCCTGATCCTCGGCAACGGAGACAGGCCAGGCCGCGACCTCGACATCGTCGGCGGGCGGAGCGACGCCACCGTCGATCGTCAACGTCCAGAGATCGTCCCCGGGCACGCAGACAACGCGAAGATCGGCGTCCACGAGGGCGTCCCGGGCCGCTTCGAGGCGTTCCCGCGCAGTGGTCACGCGCTGGTCCTCCGGCTCCGGCTCCACCCTCTGATACGGCACGCACAACTTCAGGAACCCGCCGTGGAGGAAGCGATCGATGCCGCAACCGCTGGCGCCCTCCTCGCGTCCCTTCTTGCCCGTGACCGACGCCATCACCTCGACGTTGCCGCCGCCGAACGCGGCCGAGGTCAGGTTCGCGGAGCCCACGTACCAGGTCGCGTCCCAGCCGTGCTCCACCGCGATCATCTTGGCGTGCAGCCCCGAGGGGCGAGCATCCGTGCCGGCCGCTGACGTGTCGCCGTCCTGGCGAGCATCTACGCCGGTCCCCGGGTCGCCCCCGTTCGCGCCAGCCTGGTCGGCCTCACCATCCTCGTCCGCGTCGGCCGGAACATCCTCGGCTTCTCCCTGGGCGGTATCCGAGAGGACGAATATCTCCTTCCAGGCGGCGAGCGCGTGCTCGGACAGCTTGTCGAGCTCCTCTTGCCGGCTCACCAGTATCCGGTCGTTTCCGCTCAGTCCGTCGACCGCGGCGAGCCCCGTCTGGTTGACGAACGGCGCCAGGGCGAGCGTGCGATAGCCGCTCGACGGCGGGCTCCACGATCGACGGCGCCTCGACAGGCCGAGCGCATGGAACTCGATCGGCGAGTCGAAGCCTTCAGGGGCCGGGAACGCGGTGCGCGCAACCTGATCGGCAAGCTCCTCGACGCGGTCCGCGACGTCTTGTGGAACGCGGTTCGCGCTCGTGGCCAGTTGCGGCAGCTCCCGGAGGAAGTCACCCAGCGGACGGCTCGCGGACACGCGGCGCCCGCTCCCCGGCGGGGCCGCGCTCGCCAGGGCGACGTCCCAGGAGCGGTCGAAGGTCAGGTTCCGCGACAGGATCGCCACCCGCAGCACGTCCTCCGCCGTCTCGTCCTTCGCCGTGAACCGCGCCACCCACACCTTGGGATGGAAGGCGCCGCGGCCCGGTGCGCGCACGGGATGCACGCTCGACTCGAGCATGGAGTAGAGCGGTCGCGCGCTGCGCGGAATCCCGATGCCCGTTTCGTCGACGAAGGCATGCACGCGGTCGCCGGCGTCCCGGATCGCCTGGTGCAGCCGCAGCGGATCGGCCAGCAGCTCGTCCAGGCCGCCGTCGGGATGCGCCAGCACCGACAGCGGCAGCACGAGCAGCGCTTCCAGATCGAGGGTGTAGGTGGTCAGCACGGCGAAGTCGAGCCGGTACCTGCTGGGCGGCCGGATCAACTCGAAGGCGGTGGTGCGCGAGTCCGGCAGGAGCATCAGGCGGCAAAACCTCCATGCAGGTCGATCAGGAATTGCCGGACCCGAACCCAGCGGAAGTCCATGCGGAAGTCCATCGGACGGATGTTGCTCCACGGACTCCAGTCGACCAGGCGATTCCGGTTGGCCAATCGCGCCCGGCCGCCCTTCAGGCGCAGCTCGCGTTCGGCAACCAGCGCCCGCAACCGAGGGTCGTCGGCCATGCTGTCGGGATCCAGCTCGGCAATCCGCCGCGACCAGCTCTCGATGAAGACGCGCTGGTGGTGCGGCAGGCGCCCGCCGCGGCGCACGACCAGGTCCCAGAGCACGTCAGGCTCGTACGGGCTGTCGTCGGCCTCCGCCTTCGCCCAGTCGGCGAGAGCCCGGCGGAGTGCCTCGATCGCCTGGCCGTCGTCCTGGTCCAGGACCTCGCGCCGCCGTTCCGCCACGAGCAGGTTGTAGAGCAGCGGAATGCCCGCGACATGGAGCGAGAACCGCCGCGCCAGCTCCAGCGTGTCGCCAATGCTGCCCGGCGCGCGCAGGGCGTCCGGATCGTCCCAGACGTTCTCGGCCGGCGAATCGGAGCCGTTGCGGACCAGCCACGCCAGCAACGTGCCGGCGCAGCTCTCCTCGATGCGGCCGCGCAGGAAGTCGGCCTCGTCATGGGTGAACGCGAACGACGCCTCCCCGGGAAATCCCTTCGGCGCCTCCGGCATCCGGGGGTGCCAGTGCGCGTCCCGGCTCCAGATCACGCCCGGATCGTCCGCCCGACCCACGACGCCGCGGCCATCGACGAGCGCGTCGAAGTGCGAGTGGTACCACCCCTGACTCTGCTGGGGCCGGAAAATGCCCCACCGCGTGAGCGGGCCCCAGTAGAGGGAGCTCGGCAGCCGAACGAGCGCCGCGCGAGCGACCACGCCGATGATGCCCCTGGCGTCCTCGTTCTGCTCGAGTCGCCCGATCAGGTCCACTTCCACGGCGCGTGCGGCTCGCTCCACGTCGCCGCTCCGGACCCGCCGAGCCTCCAGCCGCTGGTAGATCCAGGGCACGAAGAGGACGTACCGCAGCCGGGTCTGGATGTAGGAGGTGCCGGGGAACAACGCGTCCGACAGCACGTCCCGCAGGCTCCCCAGCCCCATCTCGTCGAGCGTGCCCTGCTCCTTGAACAGATCCAGGACGCGCCGCATCTTGTCGCGGTCGCTCGCCGTCAGGTCGAGCCAGGTCAACGTCGCCTGCATGCCTCTTCGCAGCCCTCGGCGGCACGCTCGTAACGCAGCCGCACTTCGCCTCGGTTCTGTAACGTCCGGAAGAGGCCAGCCGTACACGCGAATCGCAAGAAGATTGCGGCGGGGAACTCATCGCCGAACCGGAATCGAGGGGCGACACGGAAGCCACGGTCACCGTGTGCGGGAGCGGAATCAGAGACGAACCAACCACATGGTCTTGGTGGCAGAGCCACCTCGTCGATCGGAGAAAGCGTCCGCGAGCGCGGTCCTGCCCTCGAGAACATCCGGCTGTCGCCTCTCCATGGGCTTGCACACAACCAGGCGCGCGACCGGTGCGCCCCGGCGCCGTCGTTCCCTCCGTGCTCTCGTACCCTAGAATGCAGAGAAGCCAAGGCCGTCGACGCCTGACGTGCAACGTGTCGCAGGAAGCAGGCATCACGGCCCCAGGGGAGCTGAGATGAAGACGGATACAGGCGAAGCCGATGGGACGATGACCATGCTGGCCACCGAGGACGCACGGGAAATGTGCTTCGCCCAGGGAAAGTCGTGCGTGTACGCCAGCGACGACGACAGGTTCATCATCTCGGAGACGCCGGCCGGCGTGATCGACCGCCACGAGCTCGCGACCGGACAGGTCACCCGCATCTGGCCGGACGGCGCCGAGGAGGTGTTCCCCGCCGACAGTCCGAAATACCGCGAGTACCCAGCATGGCCGAGACCGACAGCCGCACGAAGGGCCAAGGACCTCGACGTATCCACCGCCCGCGACTGACGATTGTCATCGGGACGAACGGAGCCGGAAAGTCGACTTGGTGCAGCAAGCACGAAAACGAACTCCCGACAGCCTTCTATGACGCCGACTCGATCGCCAACAGCCTGGGCGACTGGAACGATCGCCACAACCAGATCCAGGCGGCACGGCGCGTCAACCGGGCTCTCCGTGGTCACCTCGCCACGAGGGAGAGCTTTGGATTCGAAAGCACCTACTCGGGACGTTCACGACCAAGAATGGTCGAAAGCGCCGCACGGGCGGGATACGACGTGCACGCCGTGTTCATCGGAACGAGAGATGCCGAGATCAACGTCATCCGGGTACAGAAGCGGGTAGCGGAGAACACCGGCCATGCCGTCGACGGGGACGATATCCGACGACGGTGGCACAACGCCCAGGACAATCTGGCGCGAACAGCTCACGCCTTTACGCGAATCGACCTGTACGACAACAGCGGAACGACATACCGGCAGATCGCCGTCCTGAGACGGCACGGAATCGAACACGTGAGCCCGGAACCGCCCGAGTGGGCCCACTCGCTGCTCGAGCGAATCGGCAGCATGCCCCGGGCGGCCACCAGGCGTGCACGAGATGACCACGAACAAGGCGTCGTCGAACCCTGACGCATCGGACGACCTTCGGGACCGGTACGGTCCGGACCATGCGCAGAGCCGGCCGAACCGTTTCGCACCCCGCACGACCGGCTCCGAGCCGGGAGCGACCGTGGCAACCGACACCGGCGAGCGGGTCCATATAGAGAGAACGGGCGTGGTAGCGATGGACCTGCCGGCCGCGGAAGCGTTCCCGCTGTTCAGTGCAGAGGGTGAACGGCGCTGGGTGGCAGGTTGGGACCCGTGCTACGTGCATCCAAACAACCCGGGCGCCGGAGAAGGCGTCATCTTCCGGACCACCAACAAGGGCGTGGGAACCGCGACGTGGATCCAGACGCGGCATGATCCCGCCGCAGGCGTCGCGTCGTTCGTATACATGGTTCCGGATCACCACGCAGCCATGGTGGAGGTACAAGTGATTCCCGAGGGCGAGGCCCGCAGCCGAGCGACCGTGAAGTACCGCATGACAGCACTGTCGTCGGCCGCGGACGACTTCGTTCGCGCGTTCGGCGAGGCCTTCGACGACTACCTGGGTGACTGGGCCGAGGCGATTCGGCGACACATCGTGGAGGGTGTCTCACTGACTGCGACAACCCCGACCACGGCAGATGACGTGATGCCATGATGCGGCCATGCGGACCACCCTGACGATTGACGACGACCTGCTGGCCGTCGCGCGAGCGCTGGCTGGCCGGCGCGGCGTCAGCCTCGGGACCGCGGTGTCGGAGTTGGTGCGGGGTCGATTCGGCGGACTTACCGCTGATTCCACGTTAAAATCAGCGGCAGGTCCGGTGAAACGGCCGCGATGCCGACAATCCCTCGAATCCTCGACGTGCGGGCCCTGGTGGAACGGAAGTCCTGCTTCCTGTTCGGGCCTCGACAGACCGGCAAGTCCACGCTGATCGGACAGCAGTTCGCCGACTGCCGGACGTGGAACCTGCTCGATCAGGAGTTGTTCCGGCGTCTGGCGCGCAATCCCGGGCTGATCCGGGAATCGCTGGCGGAAGGGAGCGGTTCGGACATCGTCGTGATCGACGAGATTCAGCGGATGCCGGAGCTGCTGAACGAAGTGCATCTGATGATCGAGGAGCACGGCGCCCGCTTCCTGCTGACCGGATCGAGCGCCCGCGCGCTGCGGCGCAAGGGGGTCAACCTGCTGGGCGGCCGGGCCGGACGGCGGTCGCTGCACCCGCTGGTGCGGGCGGAACTGGGGAAGCGTTTCAGCCTGGACCGGGCGCTGGAGTTCGGGCTGCTGCCGTCGGTCTGGTTCTCGGACGAGCCCGGCGAGGGACTGCGCGACTACACCGGCGACTATCTGCGCGAAGAGATATCGAACGAGGCCATCGTGCGCAACCTGCCGGCGTTCAGCCGCTTTCTGGACGTGGCGGCGCTGGCCCACGGGACACAGATCAACTTCGCCAGCCTGGGGAACGACGCCCAGGTAGCGCCGTCGACCGCGCGCGACTACTACCGGATTCTGCAGGACACGCTGTTGGCGCACGAGGTCCCCGCGTTCACCGACACGCGGCGGCGCAAGGCGGTCTCGACGTCGAAGTTCTACCTGTTCGACACCGGCGTGGCCCGCCATCTGCAGGGCCGGCGCGGGTTGGCGCCGGGGACGCCGGAATACGGCGACGCGTTCGAGAGCTACCTGTTCCAGGAGATCCGGGCGTTCTGCGACTATCACCGATTGGAGGCGCCACGGTACTGGCGGTCGCGCTCGAAGCTGGAGGTGGACTTCGTCTTCGCGGACGTCGCCGTGGAGGTGAAGGCGGCGCGGGCCGTCGGCGGCCGCCACCTGAAAGGCCTGCGCGCCCTGGCGGAAGAGAAGCTGTTGGCGAGGCACATCCTGGTGTCGATGGATCCGTATCCGCGCGTGGTGGACGGCATCCTGCTGCTGCCGTGGGAGCAGTTCCTGGATCGGCTGTGGGACGGGAAGCTGGCCGGCGCCGCGTCCGTGGAAGGTGTCCCACGGGCTGGGGCTTGATTCACTGTACGGTCTGCGGTCAACCAGCAGCCGCCTTCTTCGTCCACAAGGTCAGCCGAAGCTCGTCACCGAACAGCGCGTACGCCGGCCGCCGTCCCGCGTGCGCCTCGCCGTCCTGGAGGATCTTCCGCACGCCTTCGCCTCGTGATTCCAGGAACACCTGCCCCGTGCGCCTGCTGCGGATTCGAGACAGGAAGCTCACCAGAAGCTGGTTGCGGGTGAACGTGCGGTAGGGCATGTCGTCGAGCGTGATGGTGTTCGGCAGCTTGCCGGGGCTGTAGAGCTCGAGTCTATCGGCGAACAGGAACAGTCGGATCTTCGAGCCGGAGATGGCGTAATCGCGGTGGGCGACGGCGTTGACGATCGCCTCGTCGACGACGTCGAGGTCGTAGGGAGCGACGTTGCTCGACGGTTTGTCGGCCGGCGCCTGCATGAATCGGGCGACGAAGGCGATGCCGGCGTCGATCTGGTCGGATACCGGACCGGCGAGACGCTCGGCGTGGACGAGGTCGTCGGAGGACAGGCGGGTGTCGCGGTAGCACGCCGCTTCGATGGATCCCGAGGCGAGGAGGTCGGTCGGTTCCCTGCCGAAGACCAGAAGCCCGGCCACGGTCGGCCGATCCACGCCGTGCTCGTCGGCAACCGTGACCCGCGTGTTGCGAAGCAGGTCGAGCCAGGGAATGGTCGGCGAGCGGCCGAAGAACGCTTCCAGCCGGTTGCGGTTGAGGTCGTCGACCGTCGCGGTGAGCACCGGCTGTTCGTCGAACACGTACTCGCGGCCCCGCTGCTGGAAGAGCCGGGCGAGCTCCGGCGGCGTGAGGTCGCGTTTCGTGGAGCCGACTCGCACGTGGTACCGCCCGCCGGTGGTTCGATGCACGTAGAGCCCGCGCGATACCTCCACCAGGAGCACGTGCCGGTCCGCGCCGGCGGCGTCCGGGAGCAGATCCTTGCGCAGAATCGGTCGGATCGGCGGGTCGCAGTTGTTCGTGGCGAGGTTTACGATCCAGTTCTCGACCGTATCCAGGCGCTCGACCGGAATCCCGTGCACGGCGCCGGCGTCGTCGACGCCAAGGAACACGACGCCGCCCTCCGCGTTGGCGAACGCCACCAGCTCGCTCGCGAGTTCCTCGGTATTCGGGGCGATCACGCCTCGCTTCCCGAGGCGCACGTCCTTGAACTCGGCGCGGCCGTCCTCGCCGGCGCGCAACTGATTCAGAATCTGGTCCCTGGTGTCGAACATCGAGTGCTTCGCTTCGCGTTCAGGCTTGCCGCGGGAGGCGACGCGGTGTGAACGAAACACCAATACTATCGCCGAGATGCCGAAAGCGAGGGCGGTACGGTCGCGCCGGCCGTGACCGACAGCGTCGCCAGGGAGACGAACTCTACCCGTCGCATCCGGTGGCGATCGCCAGGGCGCGGCACAACTGGCGCATCTTGCGCGGACCAAGGGCGCCGACGTAGCCCTTGAGTTGACTCCGGGGCACCGATTCACTCGGGCGGCCATTCCTGAGCGTCCAACAGGTCGCTGACTTCCTCCAGCAGCTCGTCGGCGTGTCCGCCGTAGGCGTTCCTGAGCTGCTCATCGATCTCCCGTCGCTGTCGGGCGCGCAGGTACATCTCGATCGCCGAGCGGATGAACGCCGACCTCCCGCGTTGGCCAGTTCGTGCGCCAGCGCCTGGGCGATGAGCATACGGTCGAAGGGATCGCGGTGGGGCCCGCTCAGCCGCCCGGCGCGTTCGGCGTCGCTGACGTCGATAGGCAGTTCCTCGAAGCCCTGGTCGGCAATGGCGGCGCGTATGTCGCTCGCCAACGCATCAGCCTCCGGAAACTTGCCGCGGCGGTGCTTCGTCGCAATCTCCCACGCAGACGCCGCGCTGACGAGGATGTCGTTCCTTTCGTTCCGGATGGTCCCGCGAGCAGTTCCGGAGAGGCGGCGGCTGTCGGCAACCCACCACACGAACGCATGCGTGTCCAACAGTACCCGCATCGCTGACGCTAACCGCCTTCCCAGAGCTTCAACTCGTCTTCCGGCAACGGATCGGAGAAGGCGTCCGTGAGCGCGGTCCTGCCCTTGAGAACATCCGGCTGTCGCCTCCCCATGGGCTTGCACGCAACCAGGCGCGCGACCGGTGCGCCCCGTCGGGCGATGACGACCTCCTCGCCCGCCTCCACCTGCGCCAGCAGTCGGGACAGTTGCGTCTTGGCTTCGTGGACGTTCACGACGGGCATCGGCGGCTTCCTCTCCTGCCGGACAATTTAGCCAAGAAGCTGGTCACATCGCAAGGCACGGGCCGCCGCAGACGGATGATCGTTCAGTTCCTGGAACGGCTGTGGGACGGGAAGCTGGCCGCCGCCGCGTGGTAGTACCGCCGGGCGCCGCCGGACTGCATGCGTCGCTGTCACAATCGGTGGGCGCCGTCCACGCGCGACATCTTCCTGTCGAACGTGCCTACCGGAACGTGTCCCGCCTTGCGGGCGATCTCGACGACGAGGCAACCGGAGAATCCGACCGCTCGCTCGCGTGCGAACGTCGCGTGCGCTCGTCGGACGACGTCCTCATCCTGCAGGACGAGGCGATCGTGCTCTACGAGCATGCTCACAGCGGTCCCGATGCGCCGGCGGTTCAGCCCGTAGACGGACTTCAGCACCCATACGGTCTCGGCGAGCACCGGCAGCGAAATCCAGGCGCCGTGCTCGACGAACACCTCGGCGCGGGCAACCTGTTCCGGATCGTCGCGCACGATCCTGCATCGTTCGCCTCTTGGCACGCGTTCAGAACGCGATGCGTTGGACACCGTCGACTCGATCGAAGTGTGCATCGTTGCTCAACACGGGCAATCCGTGCTGACGCGCGAGGGCGGCGATCCAGGCGTCGTTGGGCGGAATGGGGTTGCCGGAGCGCTTCAGCTCCAGGCGGACGTCGGCGTAGACGCCGGCGGTCGCGTGGGTGACGATGGCGATCTCGGCCAGCGGCAGGTAGCGGCGGAGCCAGTCCTGGTAACGGTCGCGATGGCTCGACTGGCGAATGCCGAAGTAGTACTCGCCGAGGACGATGCTCGGGACGACGAGACGACGAGCGGACCGCAACGGCGCCTCGACGGCTGCCACGCCTTCCGCCCATGCGGACAGGGCGTTGGTGTCGAGAATCATGCGACGTCTTCGGGCGCCAGTGTCTCGAACTCCTCCGCTATCGCTTCGCCCACCCGACGGTGCTCATGCGACAGATCGGCCAACGCGCCGAATCCGGCCATCCACGGAGCCTCGTGTTCGCGGCCTGCGGCGTCGCCGGTGCACCGCCGGAGCTTGTCCTCGAGCGCGTCGGTGAAGAACTGCCGCAAGGTCATGCCGCGGCTGGCAGCGAGCGCCTTAGCCTGCCGGAAAGTGGTATCGGGAAGTTCGATGGTGGTCTTCACGGAAGACATATTCCCCTATTTACGGGTCGCGGGCAACCCGCCCAACGATGCGGGTCGCCGGGTCACGACAACCCGCGGAAGTCGCTCCGCGTGTAGAGCGGGACGTAGTTGCCGACTTCCCTGCGGACACTGGCTGCGCCGTCCTGTTCGCCCCGGTCGACGAGGGCCATCGCGGCGATGACTTCGCAGTCGGCCGCGCGCGCTTCCTCGACCGCCTTCAGCAGGGACCCGCCGCTGGTGACGACGTCGTCGACAATCACGACCTTCGTTCCCGGTTGCGGCGGATTCTCCAGCCGGCGCTTCGTGCCGTGGCGCTTCGGCTCCTTGCGGACGTAGAAGCCGTCGATCGGGCATTCGCGGGCGTACGACAGCGCCACCATCGAGCTGACGATCGGGTCCGCGCCATGCGTCAACCCGCCGACCGCCCCGGGGCGCTCCGGTAGCTTCTCGAGCGCGTCGAGAAAGGCCATCCCGACCAGGTAGGCGCCGTCCGCGCTCAGCGTCACCGGCTTGCAGTCGAAGTAGAAGTTCGATTTCGCGCCGGTGCTGAGCGTGATCTCGCCGGTTCGAAACGCGCGGGCTTCCAGGAGATCTCGGAGTTTCTTGCGGGTGTCGGTCGGGCTGTCGCTCATTGTCGGGAATCACCTAACTCGTTCAAATTCCGTGAATTGTACCGCTCCGGTCAAATCGGCTCACGGTGTCGGCGCAGCGGTCGCCGCCACGTCGCCCATCCACGCCGCGCTCGACACCAGGCGCAGCGCGACCAGCACGAGGACGGTGCGGTAGAGGCGGGTGAAGAGAACGTCGTCGACGCGATCGAGCAGTCGGCTGCCGGCCGCCGCACCGGCGATCACGAGCATGGACATCGCCAGCAGCAGCCCGACGTGCTCGCGGTACGAGAAGCCCACCCAGCCGAACGCCGCGATCTTCGCCAGGTGTCCTGCCCCCTGACAGGCCGCCGCGGTGCCCACCACGCCCCGCCGCGACAGTCCGAGATGCGGAAAGAACGGCGCGACGAGCGGCCCGACCGCCCCGACCAGGCTGCCCAGGAAACCGGCGACGCCGCCCAGCACTGCGAAACGGCGCGCCTCGCCGCCCGCGCCGGCGGGACGGATTCGCAGCCATCCGGGTCGCAACGTGGCGACCAGCACGAAGACGCCGATCAGGGTCGTGCCGAGGGCAGGCGGCATGGCGAGCGCCACGCGCGCCCCGGCCAGCGCCAGCGGCAGCAGGAACAACGCGTACCAGCCGACGACGCTCCACGCCACGTGGCGCCCCTGCACGACGGTGCGCGCGCCGTTGGAGACCAGTTGGATCACGCCGTGCAGCGGAATGGCGGCGGCCGGCTCGAAGAACAACAGCATGACCGCCAGCAGCACGGTTCCGCCGGCCAGGCCGACCACCGCCGACAGCGCGGCCGACGCGAACGCCACGGCGCAGAGCAGAGCGACGGTCAGCGGGTCCATGCGGGGGAATGATAGAGCCCCGCGGTCGAACGCTCGCGAACGCGGGGGCGACGTTCCCGCCGGCCGCGGCGGCCAGCGTCCACCCGCCACACGGTTGACGTACGGTTGCGGTTGACATACGGTAGCGCATGGAGTTGGGAGACGGCAACACCGCCGCGCCGTCTGGCGCGCTCGATCCGGAAGAAGCGGCCGAGCGGACGTTCACGGCGCATCGACACGACGCCGAATGGCTCGACGCCTTCATCGCCGGACTCGACCGTCGCCGCGCCGCCGACGCCTTCACGCGGACGACCGGGACGTGGGGCCTGAGCCAGGCCGAGGCGGCCCGTATGTTCGGCGTGAGCCGCCAGGCGATCGGCAAATGGCGGCGGCGCGGCGTGCCCGCGGCGCGCGCCCGTGCGGTGGCGGACCTGGCCGCCGCCACCGACCTGCTCGTCCACCATCTGAAGCGCGACCGCATCCCGGCGGTGGTGCGCCGCCCGATGCCGGCCCTCGACGGCGTGTCCCTGGTGGACCTGCTGGGGCGGGGCGACACGCGCACCGTCCTGGCCGCGTGCCGTGACATGTTCCGGTTCGATCGGGTCCATGCATGACCGCGGCATTGCGACGCGAAGCGGTACCGGACGCGCACGTCTGGTGGCGTATCGCCGACCCTTCGTGGAGCGACCCCCTCGATCCGGACTACGCGCGGCGACGCGGCGGACGCTGGAATCCGCCGGGCAGCTTTCGCGTGCTCTACCTCAACGAGGACCTCCGCACGGCGCGCCAGAATCTACGCGCCTTCACCGCCCGCTGGCCGTACGAACCGGAAGACCTCCGCGACGACACGGGGCCGGTGCTGATCGGCTGCACGCTGCCGCGCCGGCAGTTCGTCTGCGACGCGCACTCGGCGGCCGGCCTGCGCGCCGCCGGTCTGCCCGCCGCGTATCCGCTCGACGAGAACGGCACGCCGGTACCGCACGCGCACTGCCAGCCGGTCGGAACCCGCGCGAAGGCCGCGCGATTGCGCGGCGTCCGCGCCCGCTCGGCGCAGTCCCGGGACGGCGCCGGCCGCGAGCTGGCGTGGTTTCCGGCCAGCGGGCGCAGCATCGCCCGGCGGGTTCGAATGCTGTCGTTCGCGGGGTGGTTCCGGGGTGACGGAATGGCCTGAAGGCGCGCGCGAGGTTTCGGGGCGGCTGCGGGCATGCCCGCGAACCGCCAACCCCCGTTCCCTTGTAGTCTGCGATGGGCGCCTGGCGGTCGAGAGCTTCGGGGCGATGGACAGGTACTGACGCGATTGCGATGGCGACACAACCAGCGGGTCGAAGGCGCCGGTGGCTCGAGAAGGCTTGCCTGGTTCTCGCCCACGTCGCGGCCGTGGTCATCGGGTTCGTCCTGATGGTCTTCGGCCTCGGTCTGGGAGTGACGATGGTCATGCTGCCGGTCGGCCTCGTCGTGGGCCTGTTCGGCGTCGGGGTGTTCGTGTGGGGTCTGCTGGGTCACCTGGGGGAGAACAAGTGAGACCGGGAGCCCGGCCCGACAGTCGTCGCCTGCCGCTCCGATCGCCGCCCGACCGTGCCTGACCAGGGAGCGCACCGCTCTACGGCGCAGACTCCCGGCCCGACAGCCGGTGCTCCCGGCCCAGCTCCGCCAGGCGCTCGATCAGCTCGGCGTGTCCCGTGACGCCAGCCCGATCGCCGCCAGGATCCCGAGGTCGACGAAGAGCAGCGGCGCGAAGGGCGGCGCGCCGTGCACGAAGTTCTCGAACAGGCTGGCCGACAACCCGTTGACGTCGGCCGCCACGTGGAGGTAGAAGCCGATCAACCCGACGACGGCCTGTAGCGCGAGCACGCCGAAGCAGAGCCGCCGGAAGGCGGTGCGCCGGTCCACGAGCGCGACGCAGAGGAAGCCCGCCGCCAGGGCGCTCGCGGCCACCGGCCACCATTCGGTGGCGTGGAAGAACCCGTTCTGCGCGTGGTCGCACAGCGCGAGGACGAAGACGCCGAGGAAGCCGCCCAGGGCGAAGAACACCACCCACCCGTCCCACTCGCCGGTATCGCGCGGCACCATGCGGTTGACCAGCAGCAGGAAGCCGAGGCCGGCGTAGGCCAGCGGGGCGGCGAACGGGGCCGTGTACACGAGGCTGCGGAGGGTCCACTGGGAGAAGAACTGGCTCTCCAGGTGGTAGACGACACCGGCGATGCCGAGCGCGATGGCGCCGTATCCGACCAAGAGTCCGACGCGGTGCGCGTAGCTCCCTCTATTCGTGCGGCCGGCCGCCGGCAGCGCCGGGGCCAGCAGCAGCGTCGCCGCGATCGAGAATACGAAGGGAATCCACTCCGCGCGGTGACGGAAGGCGTTGACGGAGTGGGCCAGGAACACGTCCAGGACCAGGAAGGCGAAGTTCGCGAGTACGAAGGCCTCCAGCAGCAAGCTCCTGGCCCGGCTCTCCAGAAGTCGCCGCAGAGTACGTGGCCGGCGCGCACGACGCGGGCGCGGCTCAGCGATCCGCACGCGCGTTCCGCAGGCCGGCGGCCAGCTCTTCGAGCTCGGTGAGCTTGAGCAGCAGCTCGTAGTTGCCGTGCCACTGCACGAAGTCGGCTCCGCCCATGAACGCGCCGTGCTTGGCGGTGCGCCCGAAGTAGTGCCAGAAGTCGAAGTACAGGAACTCGATCGGCTCGTCGAACGGCTCGTCGGTCAGCAGCCCGTCGGCGCGCAGCGCGGCCATCAGCGCCTGCCCTTCGCGGACCCGCACGTTGGTCGCGTCCAGGACCGCCTCCGCCTCCTCGTAGAAGCGCGCGACGCTCGACGAAGCGTGGCAGCGGAGGCACGTCTCCTGCATCTCCGTCTGCGCGCGGGCGTACCCCGGACGTGGCTCGGAGACCGGCGCGAACAGCCAGTAGGACAGCCGTTCCGTCGTATCGTGGGTCACCTTGAGCCCGTCCAGACCGCTCAGGTGGCAGGTCGCGCAGGTGGGTACCGACATGTCGGCCGTCGTCAGCCGCTTGGGTTCGGCGTCCAGGTTCAGCGAAGCGCGCTGCGCGGCGAAGAGCGCGCCGTGCTTCGACTCGGTGTAGATCTCCACCTGCGCGTGGTCGGGCCCCATGTGGCACTGCCCGCAAGTCTGCGGCTCGCGCGCCAGCGCGATGGACGTCGAGTGCCGCGAGTGGCATTCCGTGCAGCTTCCGATGGAGCCGTCGCGGTTGGGCTGGCCGATGCGGTGGCAGCCGAGGCAGCCGGTCCGGGTGGCCGCCACGCCCTCCAGGCTGGCCAGCGCGTTGGCGGGACGGTCCACGGCGCCGGGATGGTGGCGCTCCCCGAACGCGAGCTGCTCGGGCGATATCCCGCTCGTCCCGCTGACGGCGGCCCACGCCGGCAGGGCGTGCCGGCTGCGCGCGAACTGCTCGTACTCCGTGCGGTGGCAGCCCCGGCAGTTCAGGGAGGTGACGTCGCGGGCGAGGCGGAAGTTGTAGTGGTCGTACGTCTCCTGCCCTTCGCCCGGCTGGTGGCAGTCGTAGCAGGTGACGTTGGCGCGGCTGTGCTCGCTGCGCTCGAACTGGTGGACGACGGCCGCGGTCTCCTCCCGGTGGCACTGCGCACACCGCCCGGTCGCCCGCACCAGCTCCGGCGACGGCTGCCGGACCTCCGAATCCGGCCGGGCCTGGTTGATCAGCAACGCCGCCAGCAGCAGCGCGCCGCTGATGGTGACGGCGACGAAGACTGACCTGAAGGGCATCGGATCGCGGCGGACCGGTGCATCCGGCCTCCAACTCCATCATAGCCCCGCCGCTGGCGGTAAGATGAAACATCGTAGTCAGGCGGTCGAATCGGCCCTTGCCGAAAGGCTCGGCCGGCCGGCCCGCAACAAGCTGGCGACCGAGTGCGCTGGACGAACGATCATCCGGAGAGGGACATCATGGAGGAGAAGCGCGACGTGACTCCGAACAGCCGGCGATTCCCTGCGATGCTGGTCGTCGTACCGATGGCGCCCGTGTGCCTGGGCCTGTTGCTGGCCGCCGCCACGCACGACATGGCGCAATCCGGGACGGCCGCTCCCATCGAGATTCCCCGGGCAACCTCCCGGCCGGCCGACGCCGCTCCCGATTGGGCGGTGGTGCAGGAGTACCTCGACCAGCAGAGCGCCTGGCGCGAGCGCACCAGCGGGATCGCCATGGCCGGCCTGTCCGCCGACGAGCGCGACCGCCGCTTTCAGGATGCGTTCGCCGAGCGCCCGAACATCCGCCCCGCCATCGCGGCGGCGACCGCGATCGTCGACGCCGACGCGCACGACAGGACGAGGGAAGCCGCGGAGTTCCTCGTCCTGCAGACCATCACCGAGCCGGACGCCGACCAGCACATGTACAGGGGAGCGCAGGCGCTCGTCGCGGAGGCGCCGGACGACGAGCGCTGGCCGTCGATCCTGATGCGGATGGACGGCCGGCGATTCTACGGACCGGACGGCGAGTCGTCGACGCGGGGCATCGACCGGTTCTTCGAGGAGATGGCGTCCGGCGCCCCGCGTCCGGCGTTTCGCGCGACGGCGCGGTACTACGTGGCGGCCGGGCTGATGCGGTCCGCCAACGGAGCGAGGGTCGGGGAGGAGGAACGCGACGGGCGGCGGCAGCGCGCCCTCGATGCGGCGACCGGCCTGAGCGCCGGCGTCGAGGACCAGCCGTTCGGCGGCGCGCGAGCCGCCGCCGCCGCCGATCCTTCCGCGGTCGCTCCGGCCGGCCCCTTCGGCAGATCGGATCCGCGCACCTTCTCGGAAGCCGAGGCGGACCTGATCCGGACCATCGAGCACGCGACCGTGGGCGGCACGGCGTTGGACATGACGGGCCGCCGGCTCGACGGCGCCGAGGACAGCCTGTCGGCCTACCGGGGCCGCGTGGTGCTGATCGACTTCTGGGCGACGTGGTGCCGCCCCTGCATCGACGTGCTGCCGGAGTTGCGCGAGCTGGTCGGCGAGCTGCCGGCGGACCGTTTCACCCTGCTGGCGATCAGCGTCGACGAGCAGCTCGAGACCGTGACGAGGCTCATCGAGCGCGAGCCGATGCCCTGGACCAACTGGCACGCCGGCATCGACAGCGACATCGAGCGGGCCTGGGCCGTACGCGGCTTCCCGACCTACGTGCTCGTCGACGAAGAGGGACTGATTCTGGCTCGCACGAACCACTTCAGCCCTCGGTTCACCGAGATGCTCGGCGCAGCGGTGGCCGGCGAGGAACTTCCTGCCCGCGAAGCGGGCGACGCCGAGAACACGCCGAACGTCGCCGAGCTCCGGCCGGCGGCCGAGCAGGGAGACCCCGAGGCGCAGTTCCGGCTCGGTCAAGCGTACCAGCGCGGCACCGGCGTGCCGGAAGACGACGCCGAAGCCGTCGCCTGGTATCTGCGCGCGGCCGAGCAGGGCTACGCCAACGCGCAGTTCGCTCTCGGGTTCGCCTACAGCAACGGCGAGGGAGTTGCCCTGGACAATGCCGAGTCCCTCGCCTGGTATCTGCGCGCGGCCGAGCAGGGACACGACGCCGCGCAGTGGGTACTCGGCATCACCTACTCCTGGGGGCTCCAAGGCACGCCGCGGGACCACGTCGCAGCGTACATGTGGCTGCACCTGGCCGTGTCGCAGAACAACGGGCACGATCGCAGCCCGCTCGACCAGTTGGAGGCGCGGATGAGCCCCGCGCAGATCGCGGAGGCGCAACGCCTGGCGCGCGAGTGGCGCGAGGCGCACCGGTAGTTGACTTGCCAGTCCCGAGGTCCTGTCGGCGAGCGCCGATTCTCGTCATGCCGGGGATCCGCCCCGGGTTCCCCCGGCGGGTTCACTGCACGGTAAACGCCCCGAACGCCGGCACCAGGATCATGCTCAGCACGATGACGACGATTGACGTCAGAACGGTGGCCACGACGCCCGCTCTGAACATGGTCCCGAGGTGGACGGCGCCCGCGGCGAACGTGGTCGCCGCCGTGGGGCTCGACCACGGCAGCGCCACGGCGTGGGCCGTGCCGGCGATGATCCGGGCCAGAATCGCCGCGTTGTACTCGAGGGCCTCGGCGATCGGAAGCAGCATCGAGGACACCATCACCGTCGAGGAGATGCCGCTGGCCACTTGCGTCAGCACGGTCGTGAGCAGACCGGCCAGCCACGGCAACGCCGTCGCCGTGACGTTCCCCGCGAACGCGGCCCCGACCCAGTCGGTCACTCCCAGTCGGGTCAGTCCGCTCACCATCGCCATGCCCCCGACGACGAGGAACAGCACGTTCCACGACACGCCTTCCTGAAGGTCCTTGCGGTCGAGGGTCGTTTCGCCGCGCTCGCCGTCCACCGGCAGCAGGAAGAGGAGGACCATGCCCACCGGGGGCACGTACCAGATGTCGAGGAACTCCACCGTCGCGAGGGCCGGCAGCATCCACAGGGCCAGCATCACGGTCAACACGAACAGGACGTTCTTCTCGCCGCGGCCGAGCGGGCCGAGCTGCTCGGATTGCCGGCGGATGCGCAGCCGGCTGGCGGAGAGGTTCCGCACGTCGGGCACGACCATCAGCTTCAGGATCAGGTAGTAGATGGGGACGTGGACCGCGGCGAGAACGACCCCGGTCGACGTCCACTGCGCGAAGCTGATGCTGTAGCGCGTCGTTTCTTCCAGCACGGAGAGCACCAGCGGGTTGAACGCGATGCCCATGGGGGTCGCCAGCTCGCCGGCGGCCACGCCGTACAGCACCGCGAGACTCGCCGCCTCCGCCATGCGCGGCGCCCGGGCAGCCGCTTCGCCGGCGTCGAGCGCGGCCACCGCCGACCGGCTGACCGACAGCGCGATGGGGGTCATGATCACGATGACGACGAGGTCGCTGACCAGCGCGGACGTCACCGCGGCCGCGATCAGGAACACGAGTATCAGGCTGCCGCTCGACCGCACGGCGCCCGGCATGCGCAGCAGCGCCAGGGCGACCCGGGTCGCCAACCCGTGCTTGTGCATGGCGTGCCCGAAGAGCATCGAGCCCATCAGAAAGGGAAGGATCGGCTGGCCGTACAGGCCGGCCACCTCGGCGAAGGGCATGGCGCTGCCGACCGGCAGCAGCACGAACGGGAGAAAGCTGGCGACCGCCCACGGAACCGGCACGGTCGCCCACCAGGCGAGGATCCACGCGTAGGCGGCAAGCGCGAAGTGCGCCTCCGGCCCGAGACCGGCCAGCGGCGCGGCGCGAACGACGGCGAACGCCGCCGGCCCGGCCAGCACCCGCAACGCGAATGCCCGTCGGCCCGTCAGCGCTTCACTTGCCCGCACGACTCGTCTCCGGGGCATCCACGCGGACCGTGACGATGTCCGTCTCGTGGAACTGCTGGTGCCGGACCGAGGTCGCTATATGGCGGAGCAATCGAAGCGAGACTTCCCTTTCCATCAGCACACCGTCGGGCCGCTCCCCGAGAATCGCGATCCGGTCCTGCACGTTCTCTTCGCCGACCGCGGCCACGAACTCCAGGACCGCGCCGTCGGCTTCCTTGTGCGCCGACAGGAACAGGCGGCGCCGCTGCCGCTTCGCATCCCGCTCGTCCGGGCCGGTCAGCGTCAGCAGCGTCTCCTCGCCGGCCGCTTCGAGGCGGTGCACCATCTTCGCGTCCCAGCCGCTGCGTTGCGCGAACGCGCCGAGGAACTCCCTGATCTTCGGGAGCACCGCCAGATCGAAGTCGACTTCGATTCGGGAGCGGCGGGGCGCCGTCATGTCCAGGAACAGCGTCATGAGGATGGCCACCAGGCCGCCGGTGGTGATGCCGTTCTGCAGCAGGCCGCCTGCGACGTCCGAAAGAAGCCCGGGGAATATCATGCCGTTCTGGCATCCCGTGCCGACCCAGAACGCCACGCCCGTCACCAGCCCCTTGCGATAGTCGATGCCGCCCTGCACGATCTCGGTCATGCCGCGCACGAAGATCAATGCCATCAGTACGGTCACATAGGCGCCGGCGACCGCGCCCGGGATCGCCAGAACCAGGGCCAGCGCCTTGGGCAGGAACGCGAGAGCGAGCAGGATTCCACCTGCGGCGATTCCGACCCTGCGGGCCCCGACACCCGTAATCTCGATGGCCGGCGCGCTGATGCCGGCGACGGTCTGGGTCGGCATTATCCCGGCGAGGCCGGAGAGCAGCTTGCAGATGCCGTCCGCCGCCACGCCGCCCTCCACCGCCCGGTAGTCCACGGCCCGCGGCTCGCGCCACGAGACGCGCTGAATGGCGACGGTACCGACGATCGTGTGAATGGTGCCGATAAACGCCACGAACACGAAGCCGGGCAGAAGCCCGACGAATGCCGGGCCCATGTCGAGCTCGATGCCCGGCCACCCGCCCCGCGGCACGCCGACCCACGGCGCCTCGATCACCCGGGCCAGGTCGTAGAGACCGAACGCACCGGCGATCAGCGAGCCGGTCGCAATCCCGATGACCGGCGCCCAGAGACGGAGGGTCGCCGTCCCCTTCAGCGAGATACCGAGGATGACCAGGATCGTCGCCAGCGCGGTCAACGGCGCGCCCAGCGCCGGTACCTGGTCCGGCGTCTGGTGCATGCGGCCGAAGACGACCGGCAGCACGGTGACCGGTATCAGCATGTTCACCGTGCCGACGATGGTCGGCGTCAGGAGCCGCCGGAACAGGGAGAGCCGCGCGGAGAGCACGATCGGCAGCAACGACGACGCAACGACCAGGGTGCCGAGCAGTGCCGGCCCGCCCTGGACCAGCGCCGTGGCGCTGAGGCCGATGAAGGCTCCCGGCGGGCCCATCGCGAGGACGTACCCGGCCCCGATGCGGCCGGCGCGAACCGCCTGCAGCGCGGTGCAGACGCCGCTGATGGCGACTGCACAGAACACCGCCCAGGACAGGTACGCTTCGCTGCCGCCGGCGGCCCGAATCACGATCGTCGGGATCAGTACGATGCTGGCGCCGCCCAGCACCACGAGCTGCAGGCCGCAGCCGAAGGCAAGCGCAGCCGGAGGACTCTCGTCAGGCTGATAGCGAACGCTGGCAGTCCGGCTCGAGCCGCTGCTCATCCTGTCGCGTCAGACGCCCTCGACTATCGTCGTGGTCGTATTCGAGCACTTGTCGGCCATCGCTCTGAGCTCGGCGTGGGCCGCGGAGTTCCACCACGATTTCGCCCGTTCGACGCTCTCGAACTCGATGATGATGACACGATGCGGCGTCCAGTCGCCCTGTACGACCTCCGTCGCGCCGCCGCGCACCAGGAACCTGCCGCCGTGAGCCTCCACGACCGCCGGCGCTCGCTCGCGCAACTCGGCGAAGGCCGCCTGATCGTTTATCTCCACGTCTATCAGCGCGTATCCAGCCACTACTCTTCCTCCCATCGGGTCTCGTCGTGTGACGGATTCTACCCGACCGGCGGATTTCGAGACGGCCGGCCTGACGCTCGCGGTGCGCGAGGCCGGCGTCCACGGCTTTCCGGCCGATCGTGCTGACGTCGCTCACCACCTCTATCGGCCTTGCGCCGCTGATGCGGAACAGGAGCCCCGACGCCTCCTTGATGCGCCGATGGCGGTCGTTTCGGTTTCGGGGTACTGTTTGTGATCGCCCCCGCTGGTGCTGATCCCCAACGCCGTACATGACCCTCGACGACAATGGTTCGCGTCGCCGGTGACAACGGTCTCCGGATTGCCTGCGTGGGTGTGCTGTGCCTCCTTGCCGGTATCGGGCCGGCGGCCGCGCAGGACGACGCCGGGTCGATCTGGGGAGTCGTCAGCGACCAGTTGGGCGGCCTGCTGCCCGGCGTGACCGTCACCGCGCGGCATGCCGCAACCGGCCTGGCGCGCAGCGCGGTGACCAGCGAGGACGGCGACTACGAGATCGCGCGGCTGCCCGCGGGAGACTACGAGGTATCCGTCTTCCTGCCCGGGTTCCGCGCCGATCCCACGGCAGCGCGGGTCGCCGAAGCGGAGACGATTGTCGACTTCACCCTGGCCATCGCGCCGCTGGCCGAGACCGTCACCGTGACGCGGTCGGAGCAGGGCCTGGGCGACGTGGCCAACGCGGTGGCGGTGCTGGGGTCCGAGGCGCTCGGCTTCACCGAGCGGAAGGCGTCGCTCGACGAGGCGCTGTGCGGCGTGCCGGGCCTGACCGTCCAGAATCGGCGCGACTACGGGCTGACGGGCGGCATCGCGCTGAGCGTCCGCGCCCCGCCCTCCGAGCCCATGCTCGGCATCCGCGGATTGGCCGTCGTCCAGGACGGGATTCCGCTGACCACCACCGACGGGACCACCGAGCCGGGCAGCGTCGACCTCGGGTCGGTGCGGCGCATCGAGGTCATCCGCGGCCCGAGCTCGGTCCTGTACGGGAACGCCGCCGGCGGCGTGATCAACCTGGTCACCGAGATCGATCCGACGCGGCGGCTGACACTCCGCCCCGACCTGCAGTGGGGCAGCTACGGCTACCAGCGACAGAGACGCCCATCACCGCCGAGCTCGCGCGGTCGCCGGACGAGCGGGGCGGGTTCAACCACGAGCTGGACCCGGCGCGGCTCCGCAGCCGCGAGTTCGGCGTGCGCGGGCTGATCGAGCCGGCCCGGCTGCAATACGAGGTCGCCGCCTACCGCTCGCGCCTGCTGAGTCAGATAGTGGCGATCCGTCCCAGCGCCGTTGCGCTCTACTACGTCAATGCCGGCGAGACCGCGCGCAACGGCGTCGAGTTGTCGCTGGGCTGGCGGCCGGCGGCCCGGTTCGAGGCCCAGCTCGCCTACACCCACCAGGACTTCGTCTTCCGCCGATACGTGCTCGGGGACGTCGACTACTCGAGGAAGCGCGAGCCCGGTGCGCCGCCGGGGCGCCTGTTCGCGGGGGTCGACTACGCGGCGCCGTTCCACTTGCAGGCGAGCGCGTCGGTGCGCTGGGTCGACGAGTACTTCGTCTCCAACGCCAACGAGGCGGCGGCAACCAATTGGGCCTACACGGTGGTCGACCTGCGCTTCGGATGGGTCGGACAGGTGGGCGGCGTCGATGTGCAGCCCTTCGCGGGCATCGACAACCTGTTCAATGAGCGCTACAACGCATCAGGCCTGATCAACCACTTCAGCCGCCGGTACTACCGGCCCTCGCCCGGCCGCGAGATCTACGTCGGGTTCACCCTCGGTGGCGGCCTGCGTTGACCGGGAACGCGTCGCCGGGCGTCAGTCGAGGCCGGGCACGCCGCTGACCCAGGCCGTCGGGCCGTCCTCCCACTTGTTGTGAGTCAACCGGACCACGGTCCGGTCCGACGGGCGGATGGCGTGCAGCTCGCCGTACGGCTGCGGCTGGAAGACGACCCGCAACAGCGGCAGCTCGTCGCTGAACTCGCCGCGCTGGGACGTGAAGAGCACCCATTCGTCGTCCGGCGAGAACCGGGGGTGCATGTCGTGGCCGGGGCTCCGGGTGAGGCGCTCCGGCGCACCCGGCCGGCCGGCCGCGTCGAACGCGATGGTGTAGAGCTCGAAGTTCCCGTCCCGCAGCGACGTGAACGCGATGCGGTCGCCCCCGGACGAGAACGCGGGCATCGTGTCGGTCGCCTCGTGGTGCGTCAGTCGTTGCACGCCGGTGCCGTCCGCGTTCATCACGTAGATCTCGGCGTTGCCGTCGCGCATGCTGCGAAAGACGAGGCGCCGGCCGTCGGGCGAGAAGTCGGGGAACGCGTCGTTGGACCCCGAGTCCAGCGTCACGTTCACGGCCTCGCCGCCCCGGGCGCCGATCTTCCAGATGTCCACATCCACGTTGCCGGAAGCGAACGGCGGCCCGACGGCGAACGCCAGCCAGCGGCCGTCCTTCGACCAGGAAGGCCCCCAGACGGAGTCGGGGCCCCGGTACCGATCCGCCCCGGCCAGGTCGAAGACGACCCGCTTGCCGGTACCGTCGGCCCTCGACGCCACGAGGCGCGCGAATGCCTCGCTGGTGGCGACCTCTCCGGAGGTCGGATCGACAGCCGGCAGATAGCCGCGGATGCCGACGAGCGACACGCGGCGGCCCGGCATGGCGACCTCGAGCGGCCGGTGGATCAGGAAGTCCCCGGGCGCGTCGCTCTCGAACCGCGACGCCGGATCGGTCGGTCCCGGTCCGTGCGCCAGCAGGCGGCCCGAGTCGGGGTCGTAGGCCGGCGCCCAGTAGTCGCGGGCGGTGTCGCTTTCGATTCGCGGATCGGAACCGTCGGGCAGGGTGGAGACGATGGTCCAGCGGTCGTCCCGGCGCGCCGTGAAGGCGAGCCGGCCTTCGGGCGCGGAGACCGGCGATAGCGCGGCCTCGCCGGGCGCGGAGATCGGGTCGGGCGCTGAGCCGTCGATTCCATCGACGCGGGTGCGGTAGATGCGCGGGTCGCCGTCCCGTTGCGAGTAGAAGACGACCTCCCGCCCGTCCGGCGTCCAGGCCGGCGCGCCGTCCCAGCTCTCGTGGTGGGTGAGCCTCCGCACGTCGCTCCCGTCCGCCTGCATCACGTACAGCTCGCTGGCCAGGTAGGCCGCCGGGGGACCGGCCCCGGTGCTCGTAGCCACCGTCGTGTCGCGGCTGCTGGAGAAGAGAATCCGCGTGCCGTCCGGCGAGAACGCCGGGTTGTAGTCGCCCGCGGGGTGCCGCGTCAGGTTGGTCGCGGCACCGGCCGCGGACGGGTTCCAGGGTCGAAACGCGGTCGCGAAGATGTCGGCGTTGCCGTCCCGGGTGCTGACGAAGAGCAGGCGCCGGCCGTCGGGCGAGATGGCCGCCGCGTCCTCCAGCGCGGGACTCTCGACCAGCGGCCGCGGCCTGGAGTCACCCTCCAGGTCGAGCACGTACAGGTCCGGGTTGCCGCTCCGCTCGGAGGTGAACACCACCCAGCGCCCGTCCGGCGAGATGACGCCGTTGTAGTCGAGCCCCGGATCCGTCGTCAGCCGCCGGGGCTCCGAGCCGCGGCTCTCGAAGAGGTACAGATCCCAGTTGGACGGCTGGATGCTGCTGTAGACGATCGTCTCCCGGGCGGGCCCGGGCTCCTGCGTGCCGTGCACGCGGCCTGTCCCGACGACAACGACGAGGAGTCCCAGCAGACCGGCAAGCGCCAGGATCCGATTGAAGACCTGCATTGCACCAGTCCTCCATGCTTCGGCCGGACGGCACGGACGCCCCGGGCGGCACTCCAACAGACAAGGGCCGTGGCCCCGGACGTCGCGACGACCGGGTTGTCAAACAGACCCGTTCCTGCATAATCCCATAACCTCACGTTCCGCAGGAGATTGACATGAGCCGTCGCGCTTTGCTTGCAGTGTGCGTATACGCCGGCATCACGCTGGCGACGGGATATCCCGGCCAGGCGCAGGTCCGGGACCCTGCCCCGGTCACCGATGCGATGCTGCAGGATCCCGACCCCGCCGACTGGCTGAGCTGGCGGCGCACCCTCGACGGATGGGGGTACAGCCCGCTCGACGAGATCGACCGCGGCAACGTGGACGAGCTGCGTCTCGCCTGGTCCTGGGGCCTCGAACCCGGGGTCTCGCAGACGACGCCGCTCGTGCACGACGGCTTCCTGTACGTCGCCAACCCGGGCAATGTGGTCCAGGCGCTCGACGCGCGCACCGGCGACTTCGTTTGGGAGTATCGCCGCGAGATGGACGAGCGGCTCCGCAGCTCGGCGCAGATGCGGAGCCTGGCCGTCTACCAGGACCTGGTCATCCTGAACACCTACGACGCCCACATCGTCGGGCTGGATGTCCGGACGGGCGCGGTGCGCTGGGAGACCCCGGTCGGGGCCGACCAGGAGGGGTACACGTTCTCGAGCGGACCGATCGTCGTCGACGGAACGATCGTCGCCGGGATGACGGGCTGCGGGCGCTACCGCGACGACACCTGCTACATCGTCGGCGTCGACGGCCGCACCGGTCGGTTGTTGTGGCGAACCTCGACCATCGCTCGTCCCGGCGAGGCCGGCGGCGACACCTGGGGCGACCTGCCCCTCATGTTCCGCGCCGGAAGCGACGCCTGGATGACGGGGAGCTACGACCCGGTCACCCGGCTCGTCTACTGGGGCACGTCGCAGCCCAAGCCGCACAACCGCGACGCGCGCGGCACGGACGGTGACGCGCTCTACAGCAACTCCACGCTGGCGCTCGACCCCGCCACCGGCGAGATGAGGTGGTACTACCAACACATCCCCGGCGATTCGCACGACATGGACGAGTCGTTCGAGCGCATCCTGATCGACTACGACGGCAAGCGCTCGCTGTTCTCGATGGGCAAGCTCGGGATTCTCTGGGAGCTGGACAGCGTCACGGGAGCGTTCCGGCGCGCGATAGACCTCGGCTATCAGAACATCCTGGATGTCGACCCGCGGACCGGCGAGGTGACGCATCGCGACGGGATGCTGTCCGAGGTCGGCGAGGAGCTCTTCTTCTGCCCCAGCACCGGCGGCTTCAAGAGCCTGCGGGCGATGGCGTATCACCCCGGGACCGGCGCGCTGTACGTGCCGCTGAATCTGAACTGCGAGACCGCCGCCTTCGCTCCCGTCGAGCGACGCGCCGGGGGCGGCGGGGGTGGCGCCGTGCGCGGCCGGCTGAACCACTTTCATCCACAGGCGCCAGGTCAACTGGGCGAGTTTCAAGCGCTGGACGTGCGGACCGGCGAGACTCTCTGGCGCCACCGTCTCCGCGTGCCCTACAACACGTCGGCGTTGACCACCGGCGGCGGCCTGGTGTTCATCGGCGACTGGGGGCGGCACGTCTACGCCTACGACGCGCTGAGCGGCGAGCAGCTCTGGCGCAGCCGGCTCTCGACGATGGCGAACGGGTACCCGATCACCTATGCCGTCGACGGCAGGCAGTTCGTCGCGTTCGTGGCCGGCCCGTCGATCGGCGGCTCGAGCTGGGCGACGATTCTCCCCGGCGACCTCCTTCGCGAGGAACGCAACCCGCGGGGCGGCAGCGGCGTCTTCGTGTTCGCGCTGCCCGCGGGCGCGGCGGCCGCGCGGTCACCTGACCTGCCGGGGGTGGCGCGGGTGACCATCGAGGTGGAGCTGTCGTGTCCCTCTTGCGCCGCTGGACTCGAACGGCGGCTCCGCCGCGTGGACTACGTCTCCGGTGTGGAGGTCAGCCCCGCCGACGGGCGGATCGTCCTCGCCGTCGAGCCCGGTCGCCATCTGGACCCGGCGGCGGTGTGGGACACGGTGCGCAACGCGGGCTTCATTCCCGACCGCATGGCGGTCACCGCCATCGGACACGTCATCGACAGGAACGGCGCGCCGGCCCTCGCTCTGTCGCCCAACTTCGCCCTCCCGCTCGTCGAGACGGACGGCCTCACGGCCACGGCGGCCGAGGCCGGCGACCAACTGGTTGAGGTGACCGGACACTGGAACGCGGCGCCGGACGGCGCCGGACGGCTGCAGGTCGAGTCACTCGACGTCCGTTAGCTGACGTCCGGGCGTTCCTGCACACGTGCTCACGCAGGCATGACACGCCCAGGCCATGGCGCCGTCACCGGCCGAGCTGCCGATGCCAGGCGCCGAATGCGACCTCGAAGGCGCGCGGCAGGGTTCCGAACGCGCCCCACGTTTCGAGGCCGGCCGGCGGCCGGAAGCTCGCCGCCGCTTCCGCGGGCGACTGCCCCGCGGCGAACGACCGTCGGCTCTCGGCCTCGATGGAGTCGAGCAGCGTCGTGTACTCGTCCAGGGCGTCGGCGTCGAGGAGCGGCCCGTGCCCGGGCACCATCGTCGCGGTGCGGCCGGCCAGCAGCGCGCCGACGTTCCGGTCGAGGTCGATCGGCGTCGCGTGGACGTAGTTGGGCACCACGCGGTTCCATATCAGGTCGCCACAGAACGTGATGTCGTCGACGACGGCGATGATGTCGCTGACGGTGTGGCCGGCGTAGGGCGTGATCGCCACCTGCCGGCCGCCGAGATCGATGGTGGTCGGGCCGTCGGCGGCGACGAGCGTGGCGGCCTCGAGCATGTCGCGCGCCTCGTGCACGTCCGCGGACAGGACGGTGTCGCGCGTCGACGCGGTCGCCCACAACGTGGGGCGTGCCCCGGGCGCGCCGAAGCCGCTCAGCCCGCCCTGATGGTCGCCGTGGTGGTGGCTGACGACGACGTCCGTTGCCGGCCGTCCCGCCAGGATTCGCGCCTGCTCGGCCACCCACGCGCCGCCGTCGGCCGAGCCGAACCCCTCGAACACGAGCACCCGCTCCCGGCCCGCGATGATGCCGCCGTTGCAGAAGGTGGCGTACGTGGTACGGTCGTCGGGACTCGGGGTGGAGACCACGGCCCAGACGCCGTCGCCGACCGCCTCGATTCTCGCCCACACCTCGCGGGCGGCAAGGGCGGTCTGCGCCCGCGACGTCCGGCGCCGGCCGGCCGCGAGCCAAGCCGCGGCGCCGAGAAAGCACCGAATGACATTGCGTCGTGTCATCTGTCCGTTCCTCCGGGAGACATCAGGCGACCTGCGAGACACGCGACCGGTGCGAGCCATCGGGAACATGCCCTGGAGCGACTCGTCGGTTTCGGCGAAACCGCCCTCATCTTACAGGAGTCATCAAGTCGCCGGCCCGGCGGGCCGCTCGGCGCGCGCCCGTGCGATTTCCTTGACCGGAAGGTACGGAGACGACTGACCGTCACCCTTGTCCCGGCTGCCTGCGGACTGCTACGGAACCTAATCACCCTCCGGCAGTGCAAAGACGTACAGCGCGTTGCCTCCCTCCGGCTGGAAGACCTCCGGGACGAGTTGGGCGGTCAGGCCCCGGAAGGCGCCCCCCAGCGAGGCCGGCACGGCGAGGAACTGCCGCCCACCCACCGCGTAGGTCATCGGGTACCCGTGCGCCGCGGCGCCGAGACGCGTCTCCCAGAGCACGTCCCCGGTCCGGATGTCGAACGCCCGGTAGTAGCGGTCGGCGTCGCCAGCGAAGACCAGGCCGCCGGCCGTCGTCAGCGTCGACGTCAGGAAGGGGGCGGGCTGCTCGCGGCTCCACAGCTCCTCCATGGTCCGCACGTCGTAGGCGGCCAGCTTGCCCACGTTGCCGTCGCTGCCCGGCATCTCGCGGAACTCGGAGCGGCCCGCCGCGCCGCCGCCGCCCTCGACGAACTCCACCTCGCGCCCGGTCAGGTACATGCACGCCTGGTGGAGGGGAATCACCAGCGCGTGGGCGCCGGGGTGGTACGCCGACGCCTGCCAGTTGTGGCCGCCGAGCAGACTGGGGCAGGCCGGCACGCGATCGCCGATGCGGGCGTCGATGATGTCCTGCCGGTAGGTCAGCTCGCCGGTCGTCCGGTCGATCGCGGCGAAGACGTCCTGGTAGACCGTCTCGCGCAGGTCGACGAAGGCCCCGGTCCGCCGGTCGAGCTTCCAGAGAATGCCGTCCTTGCCGATGGTGAACAGCCACCTCTCGTCGCCGGAATCGACCAGGACGCGCTCGTAGACGATGTCGAGGTCGAGCGTCTCGCCCGGCGCGTGCTGGAAGTACCACTGGACCTGTCCGGTCCGCGGGTGAAACGCGAGCGTCGAGTTGGTGTAGAGCGCGTCCTGCCGCGTCGTCATGCCGCGGCTGGCCGCCACCCACGGCTTGGCCTGCGCCGTGCCTATGTAGAAGAGGCCGAGGTCCGGGTCGTAGCTGCCCGGGATCCACGAGTCGCCGCCCGCACGCAGATACGGCGGCGTGTCGCCCCACGAGGCGTCGTTCGGATCGCCCGGCAGGGCGATCGTCGACGTGCGCCAGAGCTCCTCGCCGGTGTCCGGGTCGTGGCCGGTGATGAAGCAGGTCTGCTCCTTGTAGCGGTTGCAGCCGTTCATGCCGCTGACGACGACACCCTCGGCGACCACCGGACCGGAGTTCTGGCGGAAACCCTGCGTGTAGTCCGCCTTCACGGCGCGCCACGCCTCGGCGCCGGTTCGCGCCTCGAGCGCGACGAGCGCCGCGTCGTGGGTGGCCAGGTAGACCTTGTCGCCGTAGAGCGCCAGGGTGCGGGTCGCCGCCCGCTGCGGCGCATCCTCCGGCAGCGGCCACCGATACTGCCAGATGACGTCGCCGGTGAGCGCGTCTATCGCCTGCACGACGTTGCCGGGGCTGGCCAGGAACATCACGCCGTCGTGCACCAGCGGCGTGGTCTGGTTGTTCCCTTCCCGGATCGCCAGGGTCCAGGCAAGCTGCAGTTGGCCGACGTTGTCGCGCGTGATCCGATCGAGCGAGCTGTAGCCGTGACTGTCGCGCGTCCGCCGCCAGCTCAGCCAGTCGCCCGGGGGCGGGTCCGCGAGCATCTCGTCGGTCACCGGACTCAGCTCGTGCGGCACCTCCCGGTTGACGAACCGCGCCGGCCGCCGCCGGGGCACCTCGCCCGCCTCGGCCGCACGCCGCGCCTCGGCGATGTCCGCCGCGTCGCCGATGGTGACCGCCGCGTCGGCCGTCAAGGGCGCGTCTCCCGGCCGGCCGCCGTTCGCGTCCAGGAGGTAGGCGACCAGGTTCAGATAGACCTGATCGCCGAGCGATCCGCCGCCGCCGGGCGGCATCGTATCCCGCAGGTAGGTAAACAGCTCGTCGGTGGTCTGCCCCGCCCAGCCGTTCAGGAAGTCGACCCCGCGCAGGGCCGGCGCCTCCGCGCCGTCCAGCGTCTCCCCATGGCACTCCCCGCACTGCCGGGCATACACGGTCCACCCGGCCGCGGCCTGCTCGGCCGTGAAGCCCCCGTCCGCTCCCGGGGCCTGCGCCGCCGCCGCGACACTCGCCGGCGGGACACGCGGTTCGCCGAGGGAGCCGACCACCGCGACCAGTGCGGCGACCGCCACCCGAACCACCGCCGCAGCGACGCCGACGCGAGTTCCCTTCGACATGATCGCCACTCCTCCGGCGCCGTCGGAAGGCGCCTGCAGACCGCGTGGCCGTCCGTTCCGCCCTTATACCACCAACAGGGTGGTAAAGACGCGGCAAGTCGTTAGAGGATGGGGCGACAACTGCGAGCGAGAGCTCGACTCGATCGGAGGCTTTCCATGATCGCAACCCGGTTCGCCACCCCGCTCGCCGCCTCCGCGCTGACCCGCCGGGCGCAGAACCGGAGGGCCGGTCGCGATGCCTGAATCGTCGGCACGAGCAATCGTCACCTCCGACGGCGTGGAGCTGCACACGGAATCGGTGGGCAGCGGCGACGCCATCCTCTTCGTGCACGAGTACGCCGGCGATCATCGAAGCTGGGAGCCGCAGATCCGGTGGTTCTCTCGCAGCCATCGCTGCATCACCTACGCCGCCCGGGGCTACCCGCCGTCGCAGGTGCCGGCCGCTGCCGGCGCGTACTCGCAACAGCACGCCGTCGATGACGCCGTCGCCGTTCTGGATCGGCTCGGCGTCGAGGCGGCGGACGTGGTCGGCATCTCCATGGGCGGCTTCGCGGGACTGCATCTGGCCATGCAGCACCCGGCGCGGGTCCGGTCGCTGGTGATCGCGGGAACGGGCTACGGGGCGCATCCCGCGGAGGCGGGGCGCTTCCGCCAGGAAAGCGAGGCCATCGCCCGGCTGATTGAAGAGTCGGGGATCGAGGCGTTCGCCCGCCGGTACCTGTCCGGGCCGGCGCGCGTGCAGTTCCGGAACAAGGACCCTCGCGGGTGGGAGCAGCTCGTGCGCGAGTTGGGGGAGCACGCCGCGGACGGCGCGGTGCGCACGATGCGCGGCGTGCAGCGGGAGCGTCCGTCGTTGTACGCGCTGGAAGCGGAGCTGTCCGCGATCGAAGCGCCGGTGCTGATCCTCGCGGGCGACGAGGACGACGGCTGTCTGGAGACCAGCCTGTGGCTGAAGCGCGTCATTCCCCGCAGCGGTCTGGCCGTCCTGCCGAAGTCCGGCCACACCCTGAACCTGGAGGAGCCCGACCGCGTGAACACGTTCATCGCGGACTTCCTGAGCCGGGTTGCGGCCGGCGCGTGGGGGCCGCGCGACCCGCGCGCCACGCCGGGGGCCATCACCGGCATCTCCTGACCCGCGTCGCCCGCGGCGGGGCCGTGGAGTCCGCGCCTTGCCCACTGGACGCGGCTATCCACGGTCCCTCCCCGAACCTACCGGAATCGGCCGCCCTCGGGCGCCGCTCCCGCTCCCGAGAAGCTCAGCTCGGGGTCGTACCGCAGGACGGTCCGCTCGACCGACAGGACGACGCCGGCCAGTCCGGCCGCCGTGTCGCTGGTCCGTGCGCCCAGGGCGCGTTGCATGATGGTCGGGCTGTTCAGCTCGGTGAAGCTCGAGTGGTTCTCGACGAGCTGCCACACCGCCGCGCCGGATCCCAGGTAGCGCTCGTACATGCCGAACACCACGTTGTCCCCGCGGAACAGCGGCAGCCGCTCGCGCATGAACGCCTGCCAGTCGGCGAGGCGTCCCGGAGCCACTTCGAGCGTCGTGATCCAGGCCAGCGCCAGGCCGCCGGCGTTCGGCGACTCGACGCTCAGCTCGGGGCGGTAACGCAACGCGTAGGTCCGGTGGCCGGAAATGGTGCGCCGTACGCGATCCTCCATGCGCTCCCTGTCCCGCCGATCGAGAGCGAACGCCAGCGGACCACCGCGATCGAGCTCGGCCAGATCGTCCATCGGCGTCACGAACATCCGCTCGTACTGGTTCCCGAACTCGGCCGTGCGCCAAGCCGAGCGCCACTGCACCCCCGCCCGCCGGAGGGCCGGATTGACCTGCTCGAGCTGCACCTCGATGAACTCGTCCAGCTCCTGGGGGATGACCTCCAGAATGTCGACGCGCATCCAGGGCATCGCCTCCTGCGCGCGAGTCACCGGCGTGGCGCCAGCGACGAGAAGCACGGCGACGACTGCGACGACGAAACCGACGACATGGCGCTGCATATGACTCCTCCTCGGTTGCCGGCCGACTCGGCGCCCCGCGGTTGCCGAGCCTACCCCCTGTCCTGTCGTTCACGACCGCGCCGCCCACGTCCGATCGGAGCGGGGGCGGTTATCCGTGTACTCTAACTTCATGCGGGGCTTCGCGCACGCAAGTAGGCGTCATGAGCGCCGCTGACGGGCTGACGACCGGCCGGCGGGCATTCGTGTTGCGGGTGATCGCCGGGCCGGCCGCTTTCGCCGCCGTCCGCGCCGTGCCGCTGGCCGGCCTCGGGCCCGAGGCGCACTTCACGCTCGCCGTTTACGGCTGGACCCTGGCGTGGTGGGCGACCGTCCCGGTGCCGTGGGCGGTCACCGCCTTTCTGCCGTTCGTGCTCCTGCCCGCCGGCGGCGCGATGCCTTTCGCCGACGTGGCCGGCCTGTACGGGCAGACGATCCTGCCCTTCCTGGTGGGCGTCATGCTCGTCGGGCACGCGCTGCGGAAGCACGGCCTGGCCGTCAGGATCTCGCTGGCGATTCTGAGCATCCCCGGCGTGGGACGGTCCAGCGGCAGCCTGCTGTTCGTGCTGCTGATCGCGTCCACGGTCATATCCGCGCTGGTCAACGACCTGGCCGTCATCGTGACGATGACGCCGATTGCGCTGTCGCTGACGCGGTCCGCGGTCGCCGCGCTCGACGCCGGCGAGTCGCGGCCGCCCGCCACCGGGGCGCCGCGCATGGACGCGGCGGCGAGTCTGGCGGTTCTGTACGGCGCGTCCGCCGGCGGGCTGGCAACCCCCGGGGGCAGTGTGTTCAACCCGCTGACCCTCGCGGTGCTGGAGCGGACGACCAGCTACAGCGTCAGCTTCGCGCAGTGGACATCGACCGGTGTCTTTCTGGCCGCGGCCCACGTTCCCATCTGCTACCTGGCCCTGAAGTGGATGGTGCCGCCCGAAGTGCAGGCCCTTCCCGATCGACGTTCCCACATTCGCCGGCAACGCGAGCAATTGGGTCCGCTGAGCCGCGGAGAGAAGAACGTCCTGTCGGCATTGACCGTGATGCTGGTCCTGTGGATGCTGCCAACCTTCGTCACCACGGAGTTCCTCGGCATCTGGTACGCGCCTCCCACAGCGATGGTGTTTCTCTACCTGCTCCCGGTGGACGCGAAGCGCGGCGAGATGACCCTCGACCGCAAGGACTTTCAGGAAGGCGTCCCCTGGAACGTGCTGTTTCTGGTAGTCGGCGGCATGGCGCTGGTCAGCGGATTGACCCGACTGGGGGTGACCGACTGGATTGGGACCGCGTTCACGGCGAGCGTCGCGGGGACGGCGTTGCCGTGGCTGGCCGGTCTGGTCTCGACGGTGGTGACGCAACTGGCCAGCGGCACGGCGACGACGCTGATGGTCTCCTCGACGCTGTTTCCGATTGCGGAGGCGCTCGAATACAACGCCGCGGTTCTAGCCCGGATCATCGCCGGCACGGCCCATTCCCTGGTGCTGCCCTGGTCCGCCCCGACGGCGGCGGCGACGTTCGCCGCAGGCGCCGTCGGATTCGGAACGATGTTCCGGACGGGCATGGTGGCGACCGTCCTGACGTCGATCGCCATAGTCGTGCTGAGCACGATCCTGGTGCCGGCGTTCGGGGCGTTTACCTTACGGTGAACGCGGGTCCAACATCACCGGTTCGCGGATCACCGCCTGATTCGAGCGCTGCGCCTGATTGGAACGCCTCACCAGGACCCACGCGCCGGGGCGTGCGTCAGTTCGCCAGCGGGTGCGGCCGGAACTGGAACTTCACGAGAATCGGCTTCGAGATCGACCGGTACTCGCCGTTCTCGACGGCGAATCCGTCCTCGGCGTGCCAGACGGTGTCGGACCCGGTCGACGAATAGACGCCGCGTCCCTTCCAGCCGGCGTCCGGATCGTCGATGCGGCCGTCGAGGCCCCGCGGGTGGAAGCCGGCCAGCGGATAGGGCACGCGCATGACCACCGTCTCGCCGGTCTCCGGCAGCAGCGCCACCAGCGAGTCCGAGCCCGTGCCGGTGGCGATCGGCACGTTTTCGCCGAGTCCCAGCGTGTCGAACTGGTCGACCCAGTTGTAGTAGTTGTAGTCGGCGCGGACGTCGGTTCCCTTGAAGACGGGGCCCGGCAGCGGATGCAGCGTCCACCCTTCCGCGCAGTGCCGGCCGGTGTGCGCCGCCGGCCCGGTCAGCGGCCCGCACTTGCTGTGGTCGAAGCTCGCGAGATGGTTCGTCCCCGACAGCGCCGTCCAGAGGACGCCGTTGCGGTCCACGTCGAGGCCGCGCGGCATGAAGCCGCGCTCGCCGCCCGCCTCCACGTCCCAGCGCTCGGAGGGAACCTCGAACACCTCGGCGATGCAGCTCTCCGGCGGATCGTCGCCGACCACCAGCCGCACGATCCGGCCGGGATAGGAATCCTGCGCGCCCCAGACCGACCCGTCGACCGGGTTGACGATGATTCCATACGCACCGACCGCGACGCGCGTATCCAGCGTCGGATCGAAGTCGTAGGTGCTACGGGTGGCATCCTCCTCGAAGCGGGCGCCGCCGATGACGGACGGCTCGTTCCACGGCTTCGTGATGCGGCCGTCGCCGTTGGTGTCCACCACGGTCGGGCACCAGCCCTGCGCCAGCCTCGCGTCGCCGGTCTCGTGGAAGAGCTTCGTGTCGACCCAGCCGAACACGTCGCTGTTGGGCCGGCTGAGGAACAGGGTCTCGTTCTCGTCGAACCCGAACTGCAGGTGGTGGCTGCCGAAGCAGGTGTCCACCATCGTGAATTCCTCGGTCTCGGGGTCGTAGTAGCTGACGTTGCGGCCCGACCGCGTCACCGGGAAGTACCGCGCGTACGGGTTGTCGGAGCCCTCCAGGCACCAGTCCGGCTGGTTCTCCGGGGGACGCAGCGTCGCCGTGTACCAGACCCGGCCCCGGCTGTCGAGCATCGGGTTGTGGATGCTGGCCGGGTTGAAGCGGGCCAGATCCGCCAGCCGTGACGCGGGGTAGCCCGACTGGGCGTACGACGCCCGCATCGTCGAGCGGTCCGCCAGGGTCGGGATGCGCACCATCGTCGCCGTGTGGGTGTTCGGATCGAGGATGGCGAGGTTGTCGTTGGCGATGTCCACGCCGTAGATCGGGCCGTTGGCGTTCACGGTGGGGTTGCGCTTGTCGGTGGACGCCTCGTCGTGAATCTTGCCCATCTCGTCGGTCCACTCCCACTGGGTGAGGACCAAGTTGCGCTCGACCCCCTCCGGGCGCGGCGGCGCAGGCGGCGCCTCGCCGGTCGCGATGCGGTCGCTCCAGTCGGCGAACATCGCCAGCCCGCGCTCGCGCCCGAAGCGCGACATCCACATGCTCATCTCGGCCCCGCGCTGGCCCATCCGCACCCGTTCGTCCCAGGCGTCGACGGCCGAGTCGTACTCCTCGGCATTCGGGTGCCCGCGCGTGAACTCGCCGCCGACCTGGTGGCAGCGCAGGCAGGCCTTCACGTTGTAGAGGTACTCGTCGCGCGTCCGGAGCTGCTCGCTGATGCCGTTGCCGTCGGGGCCGGTGCCCGGGAACTCGTCCGCCTCGGGCGGCTCGATCAGCGACAGCCAGTGGGCGGCCGGATAGATCGCCGCGGCTTCCTGCGGGGTCTGCGCGGCGGTGGCGGTCAAGCGCACGTCCTCACCGGGCGCCGCCGTCACGGGCGTCGAGTCGACCAGCCCATAGCCGCGGACCCAGACCGAGTAGGTCGCTTCCGGGAGCTCCGGGACCAGGAACCGCCCTTCGTCGTCGGTGACCACGATCTTGCGGAACTTCGTCGGCAGGTCACCGGTCTCGGCGATGACCCAGACGCCGGCTTCCGGACCCGCGCTGCTGGAGACGACGCCGGCGATGGTCGAGCGAGCGCCTTCCTGTGCGCCCACCACGAGCCCCGCGGTCCCCAACGCCAGGAGCATCGCAACCGTCAGCCGTTCGAGTCTTCGTCGCATCGTGATCTCCCGCGGTCCCTTCCGGCCTGCCTGACCGAACCGCTCGTGCCGACGATGACCGTTCGGGGGGTTGGCGTCAAGGGGTCGGTGCAGCAAGCGTTCTCTGGCGGAGACCATGCGGCGCGCCGCCGAACAGTTCCTGGCCCGGCATCCCGTCGTCACGCCATCGTCGACGCCGTGGCGGCCACCGGTATCGGACACGGTCGGCTGGCGCGGACTGAGTCACGAAGCGCTCCGGGAGGCTGCACTCGACGACCTCGAGGCGCGGACGGTCGAGGCGCTTCGAGAGACCACACACCCGGCGAGGCGTCGGCGGTGACGTCGTTCGACACCAACGTCCTGCTCTTCGCCTTCAGCCGGGCCAGTCCCTGCCACGACCGGGCCCGCGTCTTTCTGGAAGACCTGACCCGCCGCGACGATGTCGCCGTCTCGGAGCTGGTGCTGGTGGAGTTCTATGCGCTGCTGAGGAATCCCGCAGTGCTCCTCCGCCCGCTGCAGGCCGCCGCGGCGGTCGAGGTCGTGCAGAGGTACCGCCGCCATCCGCGGTGGATGCTGGTCGGGTTCGACCCCGAGAGCACGGCGCTGCACGACGAGCTCTGGCGGCTGGCCGCCACGGCGCGCTTCGCCCGGCGCAGGATCCACGATGCACGCTTGGCCCTGTCGTTACGGCGACAGGGCGTCACGGAATTCGCCACGGCCAACGTGAAGGACTTCGGCGGCTTCGGCTTCGATCGGGTCTGGAGCCCGGTGGAATGACATTCGGCCGGAGCCGGCCTGCGGCGCCAGGCCGCTACCACGCGCGCGAATGATTTACATTTGATAAATTTAATCGACCACGTGCAAATCGATCATCGGCGAGTGAAGGAGAGTCGGTGACACGCAAGGAGTCGGTGCAGAAGCAGGTGCTCGCCGCGGCGCTGCGCCTCTGCGAAACCAGGGACGACTGGACGTTCACCCCCGCGGAGATCGTGCGTTCGTTGCCGGGCGTGAACGAGGCCACCGTGCGCACGGAGGTCACCGGACGGTGCTGCGTGAACGCGCCCGACCATCACGCACGGCGCTGGCCGTACTTCCGCCGCGTCGACCGTGGCCGCTACCGGATCGAACCCGCGTTCCGCGAGCGCCCGCCGGCATCCGACGGCTCGCGATACGCCGGCGTACGACGTGCCGCGGTACCGCGGGCCGCCGAATCCGCGCCGGCGTACGGCGAAGAGACCGTCGAGACTCGCAACACGATTCACGCGGTGGTGACAGAGAGCCAGGGATGGTACGTCGCCGAGTGCCTGGAGCTCGCGGTTGTCACCCAGGCGCGGTCGTTCGACGATCTGCTCGTGAACCTTCGCGACGCGCTGGCGTTGCACATGGAAGGCGAGGACCCCGCCCGGCTCGGCGTGTCGTCCGCACCGCGCCTGTCGGTGAGCTACGAAACGGCGCCCCTCGGGGTCTGACGCCGGGTTGCTCAACTGGCCGCCCATGCCGCGCCTGCGACGGCTCTCGTCCCGCGACGTGCTGCGCATCCTCCACCGGTTCGGTTTCGAGGTCTTTACGCAACGGGGCAGCCACGCCAAGCTGGTGCGAGTCTCGGCGGGCGAGCGCCAGATCCTGATCGTTCCCCTGCACCGGAATTTGGCGACGGGCACCTTGCAGGCCATCTACCGGCAGGCGGCGCGCCTTGTGCCCTCGGTCGATCTGCGGCGTGCGTTCTTCCTCGATTGAGGGAATGGCTACCAGTCGATCCGGCCGGGGTCGCCGGCGTAGACCGAGCGGATGAACGCCAGGATCTGCCAGACTTCCTCGTCCTCGAGCACGCTGTAGACGGTCGGCATCGTCTGCTCGGGGATCTCGCCCTTGATGAGCCGGAACAGCACGTCGTCGTCGCTGCCGAACGTCCAGGCGTCGTCGATGACGGAGGTGGCCATCCCGCCGCCGCCCCCGCCGCCGTGGCAGCCCTGACAGCCGACCTGGAAGTACAGCGTCCTGCCCTCCGCGGCCATGTCCGCGTTGCCGGTGAACGGGTTCAGCTTCCGCGGCCCGGGGGTCGGCGGCGGATCCGCGGCCGCCGCCGCAGATGGCGGCTCAAGCTGCGCCGCCTCCTCCGGTGCGGCCTCGGCGTTCGGGTCCGCGGCGCCGGAAGCGCCGGCAGCGGGGGAGGCGGCGGCGCCCCCGCCGGCAGGAACGAGCGGCACGCCGTACTCCTCCAGAATCGCCAGAATCTCCGTCCGCCGCCGGTCGATCGCCGTCTCCAGCCGGTCCTTCAACGCCTCGTTGCCCTTCGCGACGCCCATCGAAATGTCGAAGGACAAGGGCACCCCCGGCTCGTCCTCCAGCGGGACCAGCTCGAGCGGCGCGCCCGACGTCGCGGCGGCGTAGCCGGCCAGGGGACCCCACGCGACGGCGACGTCCACCGTTCCCGCCGCCAGGTCGTCGAGCAGCTTCCGGGGACGGTCCCGATCGCCCCGCGGGTCGAAGAACAGCGAGTAGGTCGAGACGTTGTCGAGCAGGCCGCGCCGCGCGAGGCTCTCCTCGGGCGGCGTGTTCACGTGGACGCCGATGCGAAGCTCTTGCAGTCCCGGCGCGTCCAGCGACGGGAGGTCGTAACCCCGGTCGCCGCGGTAGGCCATGACGTAGGCCGAGCGGTAGTACGGCCTCGTCCACAGGACGAAGTCGAGACCTTCGGGAACCCCGAAGATGACGTCGCAGGTCCCCGCGTCGATGGTGTTCCGGACGAGCCCCCGCTGGTGGGGCCACCAGGCGTAGACGGGCGTGGCGCCGAGCTCGGCGGCGACCACGGCGGCGATTCTGTTCTCGAACCCCTCGAGCCGTTCGTTCGAGTACGGCAGGTTGTCGGGGTCGCCGCAGACGCGCAGCTCCGGCGACTGCGCGAACACGGCGCTGGTCGACGGCGCCAGCGCCACCGACAGCGCAAGCGCCGCCGGCAGCGCACAGGCTCCGACCGCGGCGACAACCCTCCCGGCGGCGATGACGCTCCTGAAGGAACGGGTCACGGCAATCTCCGTGCGCCTACTCGAGCGCGAAGACGTGCAACGTGCCGCCCACGGAGGTCACCCTGTCGAGCCCCGAGTCGTAGGCGGCGCCGACCGCACCGAGCGCCCCGAGCGGATCCTCGCGCGAGAGGTCCGCCGCGACCGGGAGGCCGAACCACCCGCCGATTCCGGAATAGATCGCGACGTACTGCTTCCCGTCCGGCGCCCGGAACGTCATGGGGTTGCCGATCGAGCCCGACGGCAGCCGCGAGCTCCACAGGATCTCTCCGCTCCTCGCGTCGACGGCCTTGAACCAGCGGTCCATGGTCCCGTAGAAGACCACGTCGCCGGCCGTGACCAGCGTGCCGGTCCATACCGGAAACGGCTCGGTGATCCCCCAGACCTTCTCGGCGGCGGCCGGATCCCAGGCCATGAACTCGCCCTGGTAGCCGCCCGGACCGGCGAAGATCCGCACGTTCGCGCCGACGTACGGGGCGCCGGCGATGTAGCGCACCTCGAAGCCCTCGTAGTTCATGCACAGGTTGTTCGTGCCGGCGTAGATCAGGCTGGTGCGGGGCGAGAACGACACGGGCTGCTGGTTCTTGGCGCCCATCGCGGAGGGGCAGATGTCCAGGGTGTTCACGCCCTGCCGGGTGCGCTTCTCGGGAACCTCCACGGGGCGGCCGGTCTCCAGATCGATGCGTTCGGCCCAGTTCGTGTGCTCCACGAACTTCTCTGCCGACAGCAGCGTGCCGTCCGCGCGGTCGAGCACGTAGGCGAAGCCGTTGCGGTCGAAGTGCACGAGCGCCTTCACGTCCCGCCCGCCGATGTTCAGATCGAGCAGCACGTGCTCGTTGATGCCGTCGTAGTCCCAGGCGTCCCACGGCGTCATCTGGTAGGCCCACTTCGCCAGGCCGGTATCGGGATCGCGGGCGAAGATGGTCATCGACCACTTGTTGTCGCCCTCGCGCGGGGTCGGATTCCACGTCCCGGGGTTGCCCGTGGAGTAATAGATCAGGTCGAGCTCGGGGTCGTAGGCATACCAGCCCCACGTGGCGCCGCCGCCGTTCCGCCAGCGGTCTCCGGGCCACGTCTCGGTGCCGTCGCCGGGCCCGCCATGGTGGGGATTGGCCTCGTTGAAGTCGGGGGCCAGCATGACGTCCTCGTCCGGACCCATGCTGTAGGCCTTCCAGAGCTGCTCGCCCGACTCGACGGCATAGGCGGCCACCCAGCCACGGATGCCGAACTCGCCGCCGGAGACGCCCACGATGTACTTGTCCTTGACCACGAGGCCGGCCATCGTCATCGTCTCACCCCGCAGCGGGTCGGCGTTCCTGACGTTCCACAGCTCCTCGCCGCTCTCGGCGTCGAGCGCGATGACGTGTCCGTCGAGCGTCGTCATCAGGATCCGGCCCTCGACGTAGTTCACGCCGCGATGGACCAGGTCGCAGCAGGCGACCGGCACGGCGCGGTCGTCCTGCACGGGCGTGTACCGCCACTTGATGGGCCAGTCCTCCTCGGTGAGGTCGATGGCGTACACGTGGTTGGGGTACGCGCTGTGCACGTACATCGTCGAGTCCACGACCAGGGGCTGCCCCTCGTGGCCGCGCAGCGCACCCGTCGAGAACGACCACACCTGGGTGAGATTCGCGACGTTGTCCGCGGTTATGTCATCGAGCGAGCTGTAGCGCGTGGCCGAGTAGTTCTTCCCCGGCAACACCCACTGGTCGTCGTCGCTCTGCCGCGAGACCAGATCGTCGTTGGCGGCGAGCGCCAGCGGCAACCCCAGCGCCAGAACCGCGATGGCACAGATGCTTCGCTTCATGGCCGTTTCCCCTTCCCTGGGAGCCCGTGGCGCAAGCCCCGCTGCATTCGAGCGGCGATGCGTCCCGCCTGGGCTGCATTGCTCCTCTGTCGAGTACGCCCCTGCCGGACGATTCGTGCCGAGAATGGCCGTTCGGGGGACTGGCGTCAAGGACTATTCGAAATCACCGGGCCGCACGCGCCGGCCTCCACTCCCGTGCGCGGCGCCGGGCTTCGGCGAGCTCGGCCGGGGTCATCTTCCGCTCGGCCCGGACCCGCCCCTGCATCGCGCCGTCGCGCACGGCGCCGGTACCGTGACGCGACGCCAGGATCAGCCACATGTAGGCGCGCACGTAATCCTGCGGAACGGTCCGACCCTCGGCGTCCGCGGGGCCGGAACCGTTCCCCGGCGTCCCCGGTTCGCTCGCCGCCAGTCCATCCGCGGGCACGGCCTCGGCGTGGCTCCCGGGAAGGTCGAGGCCGTCGCCGTACATGAAGCCCAGGTTGTATTGCGCCAGCGCATGTCTCTGCTCGGCCGCGAGCGTCCACCACCGCACCGCCTCGGGGCCGTTGGGTGCGACGCCATCGCCGCGGGCGTACATGCCCGCCAGGTTGTTCTGGGCGTCGGCGTCGCCCTGCTCCGCCGCGCGTCGATACCAGCGGATGGCGCGCCCATCGTCCTGCGGCACGCCGCGCCCTTCGCGGTAGTGGAAGCCCAGGTTGAACTGCGCCGCCGCGTGACCCTGCTCGGCCGCCGCCCGGAACCAGCCGGCGGCCGCCGCGTCGTCCTGCAGCACGCCCTCGCCGCGCCGGTACGTGAATCCGAGCGAGGCCTGCGCTTCCGCCTCGCCCCGCCGGGCCTGCGCGTGCAGGTCGACCAGCTCGGCCGAAAGCACCGGGGCCGGGGCCTCACCGACACTCGTGCTCGCAGCGACAACGATGGCCGCAAGAACGATGACACGCATCCGGAGCTCGGGCATCCTCGTCCTCAGAGAACCACGCCCACACCCAACACGAATCCGCATCCTACCGCGATCTGCGTTCGGCCGCGACTTCGCAGCCTTCCCTCAACGACCCGGATGCAGCCGCTTTCCCCGGGATGCACGCCGCCGTGCGCCTGACGTCAAAGCGTGGCTGTATCAATGGCCGGCGGCACCCGGACGGGGCGTGGGTGCTCTTCGCGTCGGACCGCGACGGCGCGGAGACGCTGTGGCTGATGGACGTCGAGTCGCAGGTGACCCGGCAACGGCGCCTGTTCGACGCCGACACGTGGCAGCGCGAGGCCTGCTAGTTGGCCGGGGCAGGCGGCAGCGGGGTCGGGGTCTGCCGCTCGTAGGCGGCGTACGTGGACTCGACGGCGGTCCGGACATCCTCTACCCGAGCGCCGGACGCCCGCAGCCGCATCGCGTGACGCGCGACGTCGATGCACACGATGCAGGCCATTCCGTGGGTGTCCCACTCGCGCACGCTGCCGTCCGGATTGCGCGACTGCACGAAACAGTCCGAGTTGCGCTTGTGGCCGCGAGTCTCGCACCCGCAGTAGCACGGCACGTAGTCGAGCACGTCGGGATTCTGCGCGGCGAAGATGTACGCGTCCCGGATGTCCTGCGGCGAACGGGGCACGAGATTCGACACCAGGGGCAGCGGCGGCAACGGCGCGTCGGCCGCCGGGATCGGCGTCGGCTCGCCCGCCGGCGGGGGAGCTGGACGCTCCGAGTTCGCGACGCTCTCGTCGCCGGTCTCGGACGCGGCGGAGGCCAGCTCGCCGTCCGGGGAGCCCGGGGTGTCGCTGCTCGACGGAAGCAGCACCAGCGCGGCCGCTACGGCCACTATCAGCAGACCGCCGATCAGGATCCAGGGAGGTCCGCCGCTTGCCGGCTCCGACTGCGGAACCGGCGCCTTCGACACACGTGATCTCTTGCGCCCACCCATGCCTGATTCTAGGAGATTCGCGCCGCAGAACGCAACGCGGTTGCGTGCCGAGGTCGCGCGGGCACGCGGTGCGGCGGCCCGGGTCGATCAGCGCGCGCCCAGCGCGAAGGTCATCGTCCCGTCGATGACGACGTCGTCGCCGACCCGCGCGAAGCCCTTCAAGCGACCCATCCGGCTCCGCAGCCGGACCACCTCGGCCTCGATCACGACCACGTCGCCCGGATGCACGGGCCGCAGGTAGCGGACGCGCTCGATGCCGGTGAAGAACGGCAGCTTCTGGCGGTTCTCGGACTTGGCGAGTATCAGTATGGCGCCGACCTGCGCTACCGCTTCGGTGAGAATCGTCGGCGGCAGGACCGGGGATCTACCGCGCCGGTCGGAGAGGTAGCGTTCGTTCAGGGATACGTTCTTGATGCCGACGATGCGCTTGTCGAGCTCGAACTCGGTGATGCGGTCGACCAGCAGAAAGGGATAGCGGTGCGGAAGGATGCGTTCAATCGCCGCGTTGTCGAGAGGAAGCGTCAGGCCCGTCGTCACGGGGGGAGTATATCGCCCGCCGCCCGTCCGCGGGAGGCACAGGCAGCGAAGAGGCCGCAACGGAGCGTCAGTGCCCAACGATACGGGATGCGGCGATGCCAGCGCCTGCCTGTGATGGTGCATCCCGCACGCTCCGTGCGGCCACCCTCCACTCAATCAAGACCCGTGCCGGTTTCGCGATTCGGGGGAAACCCCGAGAATCCGGCCGTGCCCGTGCGGGGTGCATCGTTCGAGCGTCCTGTTTAGCGACCGGGGGTGACCTCTCGAAGGGTCGCTGGCCCGACAATCGTCGCCTGCGGCTCCGATTGCCGCCCAACCGGGCCTGACTAGAAGTCTACGCCGTTCTACGGCGCAGACTCCTAGCCCGAGGGGTCGGCGGCAACGAGGGTGGCCAGTTGCGCGGCGATGATGGTCGCCGTCGACTGCACGGCGTCGCTGGTCTCCCACCCGTCGTTCACTTCCAGCGTCATGACCCCGGCGCGGTCCTCGGCAGAGGCGAGCGGGGCCACGAGCGCGCCGGGGGTGTCCGCGCCGCCCGAAACGACCTGCAGGCGTTCGTCGCGGTAGGCGGCCGCCGCCGCGTTGTCGCTGTCGCAGGGTATCGTGCCCAGCCGCGCCAGCGCCGCCGCCGGATAGCCGTGGGCGATGGCCGGCCGGAGCGCGTTGCCGGTCCCGTCGCGTACCCACACGATGACGCAGCTCGCGTTCAGCAGTTGCGCCGCCCGGGCGAGCAGGGGGGGCAATTCGGCCGCGTTCGCGGAGCGACCCAGATCCGTGCAGAGAGCCGCGGCAAGCCGCAGGTCCGGCGCGACGGAGGGGGACCGCGAAACGGATTCGGCCGCGGCTGGAGGTTCGCCTTGCCCGGGATCGAGGTCGAGGAACAGCCGTCCTTCCGGGGACGCCGGCTCCTGCACGCCCTCGGTTGCAGCATCCTTCGGCGCGTCGGGCGTCGCGGTCGGCCGCCCGGCCGGAAACGGGGAAACCAGGAGCGCGAACAGCACGCCGGCCCCCGCGGCCCCGCCGACCGCGACGAGTTGCAGTTGCCGCCGGCCGCTTGCCGCGGCGTCGACCGCCTCGCGCTCGATGCGTCGCGCGCGCTCGATCTCATCGGCGGCCGAGCGGCCCAGATCGGACCCGTCGGCAAAGATGAGATCCGACGCCATCAACTCCTGGCCCGCCGCCGCGTGGTCGCGAGCCCGCTCGTCCATGCGCAGCAGCGCTTCGATCAGGGAGGCCGCCTCGTCGAGGGCGGCGGCCGTGGCGGGCCGGGTGGACATCGAGGACAGGGTCGCCAGCTCGACCGCCAACTCCTCTATCCGCGCCGCGACGTCCGCGACCCAGTAGTCGCGGTCCTGGCCTGCGGCGACGTATGCCTGCTGGGCGGCGCGCAACTCGGCGAGCGACAGCCGGAGTCCCCACGCGCCGGCGTCGAAGGCGCGCCCCGCCTGCTGCGCCTCCGCGATCCGCTGGCCTGTGACAAAAGCGTAATAGCCTGCCGTGACGCTGACGCCGAGCACGGCGACGAGCGCCGCTCTGAGCCACATCCGGCGCATCGGTGGACCTACTATAGCACCGGCCCCGGGCAAGCAGTCCGGGTTGCGCCCGGCGGCCAGGCGCCGCGATCGACCGATACAGTAACCGTCACGATGACCGCAGGCATCATCATCAACCCGGCGGCGGGACCGCGGCGCCGGCCGCCGGCCGACGTGGCGGTCCGCCGCGCGCAGGCGGCGCTGCGGACGTGCTCGGTGGATGGCGAGGTGCGCGTCACGGAGCAGCGCGGGAACGCGACGGCGCTGGCCCGTTCGATGATCGCCGGCGGCGCGCGGACGATCGTGGCCTGGGGAGGCGACGGCACCATCAACGAGGTGGCGGCCGAGGTGGCCGCGGCGGGGGCGACGCTGGGTGTGGTGCCCGGCGGGTCCGGCAACGGGTTCGCGCGCGGGCTGGGCCTCGAGGGCCGCGCCGAGGCCGCCCTCCGCACGGCGATCTCGGGTTCGGTACGCGTAATCGACACGGGGAGCATCGACGGGCGGTTGTTCGTCAACGTCGCCGGCATCGGCTTCGATGCGCACATGGCGGCCGTGTTCAACCGGCTGTCGACGCGGGGTGCGCCGGCGTACTTCCGGGCGGGTGTCCGCGAGTTGCGCTCCTACCGGGCGGCCACCTACACCGTCCGCACCCCGGACGAGACCTTCACCATGCCCGCTTTCCTGGTGGCGGTCGCGAATTGCCGCGAGTACGGCAACGGCGCGCTGATCGCGCCCCGCGCGCGTCCCGACGACGGCGTGCTGGAGCTGGTCTGCATCCCGGCCCGGCGGTTGCCCTGGCTGTTGTGCCAGTCGTTCCGGCTCTTCACGGGCACTATCGACCGGCTGCCGGGGATTCGCCGCGTCTCCGCGACGGCCATCGAGCTGGCTGCCGACCGACCGCTCGCGTTTCACGTGGACGGCGAGGTGCACGCCGGGGGACGCTGCCTGCACGTCCGCGTCGACCGGGGCTCGCTTCGCGTGCGCGTGCCGCGGGCTCCCGAGGCTGGGAGCCTAGGCCGCAGGAGTTTCGC